>VGGW01000091.1 GCA_016868395.1 Bacteroidota bacterium
GAGCGGCAGGATTGAAATGCAGGTAATTTTTTTCTATAAAACGGGATATTGGTCCTCTTTTAATGGTCATAATTCGAAATTAAGCAACAAAATTACCCTTCTTTAGGGTATGAAGCAAATTTACCGAGATTTGAGTATTGAGTATGGAGTATTGAGTATTGAGATTAGATCCATGTTCATTTGATATTAGGGTTTACAAAAGAAATATTCCCTTTGGCTGGTGTTATCACCACTTTTCCCTGTGGTTGGTATTATCACCGACCACATAGTATGATCTTGCCTGGTACGGTGAAAACACCGACCAGAGGGGAAAATAAATTGAAATTCTGAGGTTTTTGGAAAGCAGTGGCTGTGGCTCTTCGGTCCCGATAGTCCCGTGTTCTGCCCTAGTTTTTGCTAATAAATTGATTATTTAGATAAAATTCTGTGCAGGCAAAAAGCTAGAGCTGACACCCGGGTTTATTTGGCAGGGGTGGTGGTTCTTTTGTCGGGCTGTGCGTCCCTATGAAAAACAACACCAGGTAAAATAAACCTTACCGGAGGAGGTAGCTTCCGGCTATTCCCAATTTGATTATAAGAGGATTTATTGCCGGAACTACCCCGGAGGAAAGGACTGAAACAACCTATAAAACACAGGTATTGCTTTTCAAATACAATTTTTTTTTCAAAAGCCTTATTCCACCAATTACAAAATTCCCTTTTGGTTGCTGTTATCACCGACCAGTAATATGATCGAACATGGTAGGATAACACACCGACCAAAGGGGAAGATTTGAATCTGTTATACGGTTCTTTATATCTTTCGATAAACTTCATGAAAAGGCAATCTCATTCTATCTCCCCAAACTCCATTCTCATCTCTAATTCCACAGGAAACAACCATATTGATTTCAGCTCCATAAGGCAACTTTAAAATACCTTTCACTTTTTTACTATCAAAACCTTCCATTGGACAAGTATCATATTTTTCATTAGCCATTGCCAACATAAATGTTTGAGCAGCCAATGCACAGGTTTTATGAACCACAACCCGCATGTCATTTTCTGATACCTGGTAAACAATTGGTCTGAAAAGCCCAATAATATTCACTAAGATTTTTCTAATAATTCCAAAAAAGCCAAAAAAGCTCATGTATAAAAAAGGCATTACTTTTCCATAGTACAATTTCCTGGTTTTTATTCGCTTAGCTTGCTTTAACTCAGGAGTGTTTTTTAAGATATTTTGAGTTTCTAAGTCTAGGATTTTTGCTGCTCTTTTTCGATACAAATCCTGCCTCGTAACAAAAACCACCATTTGTTGGGCAGTAGTTGCCGCCCCTTGATTTAAACAAGCCTCAGAAAGTTTTTTAAGAATTGTGGTATCTGTTACATGATAAAATTCCCACAATTGCATATTTGAGCTATTGGGAGCTAAAGTCGCTAGTTCAATGCAATATTTAACTTTTTCAGCGTCTAAAGGGTCGACTTTATAATGTCTTACAGAGCGTCTATAATTGATTATTTCTTCTAAATTCATTTTTTATTTTGATACTCTTACGGTGAATCATTTGATTGAAATGGGCTAACAAATTTCTTAAAATTTAATGCATATAATCTCTTCTATTTTTTTTCAGTACATCCATCCCAAAGGAACCGAAAAAATAAACTCAATGAGAATAACCTCAAACACTTTCCAATTCCCTTGATGGCACATTATCGTACCCTTTGCTCACTAATTATTTATGGAATGCGCGGCGGTTGTGCAAGAGAAGAGAATTTAGCTGCCCAACTATAAATTATCTCCTTCAATTCATCACTAAACCTGTTAAAATCATCTGGTGCATTTTGAATGAGATGATCAGAAGCATCTAATAATTTATATAATTTCCGGGCTTCTGAAACCGATTCGCTGATATCTTTAATATTGGCTGCCTGATCCAAACTGGGTGTAATAAGCAGTAGGGGCCTCGGGGCAATGGATCCTAATATATCCTGGTAATCATAGGGAATGCGATCTTCATGTCCAATAAAGAACCCCAAGCGAGGAATCAGACCGTGCAAATGCGAAAGGGTTTTAAGCCCTTCCCGGTCCTTGGCAACTGTTCGCATTGGGGTAAAACCACTTACAGAAACCAATCCGGCAATTCTTTCGTCTAATGCTGTAGCGTAGAGTCCGACTGTTGCACCCAAAGCATAACCCATGACTAATATTTTAGAGCTGTCAACAAAATCCAGATTACTCACTGCATCAACGGCTCCTCTAACATCAGCCACCATCTTTCCCATTTTCGACCATTTCGGATAGCGCTCATAAAAACGCGTTCCTTCATCAATTCGATTTCCAAAACCAATCAAATCGTATGAAAATACCACAAAACCCAGATCCGTCATACCCTCAAAGAATGACTGAAGATCATGATAGGAAGAAAGCCCTTTGGAATAATCGTATTCATGCTGATAAATCACCGCCGGCAATTTCCCCGTCTTAATATTTCCGGCTTGATTTTTAGGATAGTAGATATAACCATATAAATAATCGCCAAATTCCTTGTAAGGTGTGATAGCCATCCTCCCCATGCGCGAAGTTGGATTTGGTCGTTTGAGGACGGAGCCAAAATAATCTTCACCGGCTCCAGCATTTTCTAAACGTTGAGGACCGGTGTTAGTCAGGCGGGGAGGCTCCTCTCCCAACATCCATTTTAACTGTTGTTTAATTTCTGCTTTTTTGACAAGCCAATTTTCCCTTGATAAATTTTTGCCGTCAATTATCTGAATCCCTTTGGAGGGATACCTTAATGGATCTATCTTTTCCTTACTTTGCACCCTCCAGCCTTCAAAGGTATAGTTGTAAAGCAACTTGCTTTCCGGCTTTTGGTCACTCCGTTTAAAAACATAATCGAAGAAATCCATATAAGCTTCAATATCCTCTGCATGAGTGCCATGTTCTCCTTCTCTGATTCTGATAGCCAGATGATCTGGAGCGTTATGGAATTGATAGACCTTCTTCGCAGAGCTATAGGCCTGCTCAATACCCCATGGATTACTTGCTCCTTCATTCTTTGCGGTGCTCAGCATTAAGCCTCTAGGCGCTATCAGCGCCATGAAATGATTTTGGTCGACGGGAAGCTTATTCTCCCGACCGATAAAAAAACGTAAGCGAGGATGGAACCATGAAGGTTGAGCAGCCGACAATAAAGCAATATCTTCTACATCATATTGTTGGTTAGCATATCGCCATGGCACTTCCGCACCCGAACCCCCACTGCTCGGAATAACAGCTTTTATACGTTCGTCAAATGCAGCAGCCATTAGCGCCAGTTTACCATTTCTGGAATGACCGCTCAGGGCAATTCTTTCTTTATCGACAATAGGCAAGGTGTACAAATAATCAAGTGCCTTGAACGTACCGAATGCTCGTCGCATCAAACGGGTAAAATCATACTTTCCAGACCATATCTCAGCATATTTTTCCGTATCATCTTTCGCGTCCGATGCGGCGTAAACACAGGCCATATAGCCTCTTCTTACAGCAATCTGAGCCCATCCTCTGTGATTCCACTGGGTCATAAAAATCGGAAAAGGGCCATTCCCCTGTGGAATCATTAGTTCGAGTGTTAGTTTGGCCTTCTCTTGCGGACCGAAGGTTAACTCCACCATTTGAAGCATAGTTGAACCCTCTTTCTTTTCACTCAGAACCTTTACCTTGAAATTCATGGGAGATTGAGGATAAGTGCCGGTAATGTAATATTCAAGTTGCTCCTTCATCCAACGGCGCTTTTCTTCCCAGTGTTTCGCAGAAATGACAGGAATATTTTTGCCACCTTCATCCAGAATGAGCGGATCGGGAAGAAAAGGTATTGAAGGCATTCTATCAAAATCCGGTGGAAGTTCACCCGTTCGTTTGAGCCAATCCTTGAATGTTTCATCTAGAAATGAAAGCCGACCATTACTTAACTTATCTGCAGGCAACACCTTCATGATCTTGGCAAGATTTTCTTTCCGTTTCAAACTGTCTTTTTGTGCAGAATCAGTGATTTTATTTTGAGCAAAGGCTATTGTTGCTAATCCGAAAAAGAAAGTCAGGCAAAGGGTTCTGATCGTTTGTTTAGTCAAAAATGCAAGTAGTTGATTTTTCATCATGGCATTTGATAGTTTTCTATTGATTATCGGATATGAAGATATAAATTCTCACTCTGCTGGAAGGTAGTGTTGGTATTTTAATAAAGGAGTGTGTTTGAGCGCTGCTCTGAACGCTAAGGACAGGCAGATGGCAATCAGACTGATTTTTTTCCAATGACCCTGAAGGGGTCGGTTAGACACATAATTATAAGAGTAATATATAGGTAGTTATTATGAAAATGGAGGGAGCAAGGGAGGTTCCCGCCTTCACGGGATCCGATAATTATCGGATGGCAAACTTTTTGGGGAGTGAGGGAAATTCCAGCCTTCGCTTGAATCGATTAAGGATTAGGCTCCTCCACAGCATATATTTTATTTAGAACAAGAACTATTCATAAAGATCATTCACATCCGCATTTGCCAGTTCAATCAAAAAATTAGATACCTTCAACGTCACAGCCTTAAAGTATTGTTCCCCTTTATCTTTTGTTGCAAATTTGGGGTTTCCTACTCCGGTGTCTTTAGTGATTTGCGACCATTTCCGCTCTGCCCAAGCCCAGCCTTCTAAAAAAGCCTTGATTTTGTATCTCTTTTCCTTACCATCACCGGCCTCCTCTAATGGTAGAGCTAAATTTGGAGTCAGATATTGAATCAGACTGGTTTCCATTTCATCGGCATGGTCACCATCCTCTTCAAAGAATTGCATTTTATTTACTGCCTGAAACCAATTACAGGTGCTAAGAAACATTTTTGGATATTTTAATCCCAACTCCCTAACCATCGTTCGGAAATCATTTCCACCATGGCCATTCAAAATCAATAACTTAAAAATATTTGAACGTTGAAGCACTTCAATAAGGTCTGATATGATAGCCAACTGAGTACTTGGATAAACATTCAAATCTAATTTTATGTCGGCTTGTCCGGTATTAACTCCAAAAGGAACTGTAGGCAAAACAATGATCTTCGCACCACTTTCCCAGGCAATTTTTGCAGCTTCTGCAGCAATATGGTCTGCTTCAATCACATCTGTCGAATAAGGCAAATGATAATTATGTGCTTCCGTAGCCCCCCAGGGAAGAATGGCCAGGCCGTAATTAGTATCTTTTATAGATTTCCAGTTATTTTCAGCTAAAATGTAAGGTCTTATCATTTTTTGTGTTTTTACGGATTCGTTTCGATATAGACGGGTCTGAAGACTTCTATTCATTTAATAATCCGTGGAGTCACTGCGCTAAACTCTACGGAAAGTTAGGGCTACGGATTGTGAAGATATTTCTACTATCTCATTTTTTTCAAACCCTAGTAATCCTAAAGTCAGTCCATTTACCCATCAACACAATTTACCTACTTCTTAAACTTGCCATAAACCGCCTCACCAGGAAAAGCAGAATCATTTGACTTACCATTCCTTAACATAAATACCCCATTGACCAATACATATTCAATACCTTCCGAAAACACTAAACCTTTCTCATAAGTAGACTTGTCAATTACTGTGTTCGGATTAAAAATGGTAATGTCTGCATCCGCACCAACTTGTATTCTTCCTTTGAAGCGCATCATGGGAGCTATATTTTCTAATCGTTTAGCCGGAAGAAATGTCATTTTTTCAATGGCTGTATTCAAATCAATCACTTTATCCTCTCTCACATATTTTCCCAATACTCGCGAAAATGTACCGGCAGTACGCGGATGAGCCAATTTCGCATAAGCCATTCCGTCGGAAGCAATCATCACACCAGGAGCTGCAACTCCGGTTTTAATCCATTCGGGTTTCATCAGGTGCGCGATAACTGCACCACCTTCTTTTCTGTACTTTTCAAAAGTTTCTTTGGTAAGCCGTTCTCCTGTATTAACCCACTGAAGGTCATTGTAAGAGGCCTCTTTTTCTTTCTGCCATCCTTCATCGAACATGGCACTTTGAATCAAGGTGGAGCCTGCTGTATAAGGGTACATCTCGGCTGAAATATCGAAACCTCTTTTTTGGGCCTGGCTTACCATATCTACTGCAAATTGAATTTGATCTCTCGAAACACTATTGATATGCACGATATGTAAAGGAGCTTTTGTGAGTATAGCATCTGAAATTACCTCCTGAATCGAGATGATACCTGCATTCCGAACATGGGTGTAAACAAGGGAGTTAATCTCACCGGCCAAATTAAATACACTATACAATTCAGCTGGCTTTGAAAATGGCAAATAACCGATTGGGGCGCCAATACCGATGCCACCTTCCGCTAAGGAAGTTTTCACATTGGCAAGGGTTCTTGCCGTCTCTTCAGCAGTGAGATGTACATTGGCCGCCGGACCAACCGCATCCATGAGCACACCTATATCTGATTCGCCTTTGGCTGTCTTTACGCGTAAATCTTTTGCAGCCTGCTTAAATTTATCTATTGCTTTTAATCGCTCAAATGGCCAGCAAACACTGGCACCGAAATTAATTAGCGCCTTTCCGGTTCTTGATTGGTACCAGGCACCCAGATGTTCAATACCCCATTCCAACTCCAAGGATGTGGTAACACCATCATGCAATTGGTATATTTGCTCGGCATTACTGCGTCCATGAGCATGCAAATCAATAAAGCCCGGAGCGACCACCAAACCACTTACATCAATAACCTCTTTTCCCTGCAAGGGTTCAGTGCTGATTTGTACAATGCGCTTGTTTACTATCCCAACATTTCTTATCGCGTCCAGTTTGGTTTCCGGGTCTATCACGCGACCATTTTTCAGTACAATGTCAAACATGTTATTTGACTGGGCCTGAGCAAAATTTAAAGACGCATTTGTCAGGAAAAAGATGAAAAATAATACCTTGAAAAGCTTAATCATAATTGTTTATTTAAGAAATTCCAATATAAAAATAAGTACGCTAAATAATGAAATAAAAGTCCCCAATCAAGCAGCTTTTACTGTAAATCAGAAAAATTACCTAACCTGCTATTTCCCAAATAACAGTCAAATTGTTTATTAACGCAAAAATTTTATCACTACTTTAGCCAAATCCAACCATCGAACGCAAATGAAGCTTAAATTAAAATTCTTCGCATTTTCTACTCTGATATCACTGGCTGCCTGCCATGTGAATGGGCCTAAATTATCCGATGAAGACGGACTCAATGCTTTCAGTGCAGATAGTTTAAAACTGCATGTTGCTGAGCTATCGCATGATTCATTGCAGGGCCGTAAACCATTTACCGTGGGAGAGGCAAAAACGATAGCTTATTTGCAAAGGCAATTCAAAGCTGTTGGATTAGAACCTGGAAATGGAGATAGCTATATTCAGGAAGTTCCGATGGTCAATATTCAGACAGCGGCAGCAGCAGATATGCTGGTAACTACATCAAAAGGAAGTTTTAAACTGAAAGGCTTTGAGGATTATGTGGTCTGGTCTGATAAGATCACTGATCAGGTAAGCTTCGAGAATGATGAAGTGATTTTTGCGGGGTATGGTGTGGTAGCACCAGAGTATAACTGGAATGATTATGCAGGAATAGATGTCAGGGGTAAGGTCGTCATGGTGATGGTGAATGACCCGGGATTTGCTGTAGGAGATGCGAGCTTATTTAAAGGCAAAACAATGACTTATTATGGCCGCTGGACCTACAAATTTGAAGAAGCTGCGCGCCAGGGCGCAAAAGGTTGTCTGATTGTACATACCACCGAGGGCGCCAGTTATCCTTTTACCGTCATTCAGAATAATTGGAATTCATCCAAACTGAGACTGGATGACCGTGGAAAAAACAATGTTTATACGGATATCAATGGATGGCTTTCGCTTCCGGCTGCAAAGCGTTTGATAGCGGCGGCCGGAAAGGATTCTACTAATTTCTTCTCTCAGGCCGATAAAAAAGGATTTAAACCCCAGGCTTTGGATCTCAAACTAAGCACTAATATCGCAGTTAAAACCATATTCAACAAATCGCAAAATGTAATCGGGAAAATTACAGGCAGTAAACGCCCGGATGAAGTGATCATTTACACTTCCCACTGGGATCACCTTGGTATAGGCAAAGCCGATGAAACCGCCGACTCCATCTATAACGGTGCATTTGATAATGCCAGTGGTACTGCCGGTTTAATCGAACTGGCGCGGGCATTTAAGAGTATGAAAGTTCAGCCGGAACGTAGCATTATTATACTGGCGGTCACTGCTGAAGAACAAGGTCTTTGGGGATCAGCCTATTATGCTCAGAATCCTGTTTATCCAACATCAAAAACAGTAGCAAATATTAATATCGATGGTTTAAATCCTTTTGAGAAAACAAGAGACATCATAATTGTTGGCGAAGGTCAATCGGAACTGGAAGAATACCTCAAAGAAGCGGCAGAAAAAGTTGGTCGGGTGATTGCATTTGAAAATCATCCCGAAGCAGGATATTACTACCGCTCTGATCATTTTAATTTTGCTAAAGTTGGTGTCCCTGCATTGTACACATCTAATGGTATTGACGTCATTGGCAAGGAACCAGGCTATGGCGAAAAAAGAGATGCTGAATATACCGAGAAACATTACCACCGTCCTTCGGATGAATTTAATCCTGCCACCTGGACATTTGAAGGTGGGTTAGACGATTTAAAATTGTTCTTTCAGGTAGGAAAACGCCTGACATTTGAGGAGAAAATGGTCCGATGGAAGAATGGTTCGGAATTTAAGGGGATAAGGGAAAAGAAATAATCAGTTAAATTACCTTTGATCTGTTTGGCGCCTGGGCAAGCACCGCATGGTTAAGATTGTCATTGTCAGCGCGATCCTCTACGCCACAAATCAGAACTTTTTATCTGAGTGCGATTCCGGCCCCCAGCCGAAATCTTCTTTTTAGCCCACAATGTATTATCATCGCGGACTTAACCCAAAACCTAATTTTTGGCTTGGCATACTCAAACCACAACCTAGTTCTCTGCCATTTCCTGCTTCATCCACAAGCTAATTCTCTATCAAGGCATGCTCAAACCTTCGCCTCACGAATAAGATCAAATTCTATTTAAACTATATTTACCTTTGCCACTTCTATGAATAAAGAACTGCTAAGAAAGATTTTTGCACTCAGCCTTTTAATCCTGATTTCCGGAAATGGATTTAGTCAGATGAAGCTGATCAAAAAACTGCTGTCGAATGAGGCTGATTCTACGCGAAGTAGCAGTTTCCTTCCTCTGCCGGCTCTTGGCTATGCTCAAGAAACCGGAGTGGAGATTGGTGGCGCTGGTCTTTATTCTTTTTATACTGACCGAAAAGACAGCTTAAACCGCATTTCGAGGCTTAACGGAATGGTAACGGTTACAACCGAAAAACAAAGTAATTTTTCATTAAGATCTGATATCTGGACACCCGGAAACAAGTATCATTTAACCTCTGAATTACGGTATAGAAATTTCCCCTTTAATTTTTATGGTATCGGTAATTCTACGCTACAATTGAATGAAGACCCCATTACCCAAAAACTGTTCAGGTTAAGTGCAGGGATAGAAAAAATATTTTTTAAAAATAGTTATACCGGATTGAGTTTTAACTATGAGTCGCAACGATTTGAAGATAAAATTACAGGAGGTATTTTTAGTATAAACCCTGATATTATTGGTAAGGCTGGCGGACGGGTTCTTTTTATGGGAATTACACAAATGTTCGACAGCCGAAATACAAATACCTATACCAGGAAAGGAACCTTTTTGAGATTAAACTACTCATATGCTCCCGATTTTTTTGGTGCTGATCAATTCTCCGGCAGCTTATTCAGAGTTGATTTTCGCAACTTTCAAAGTTTGAGCAAAAAATTAACTTTAGGTTTAAACGCTGACTACCAATCGATTAATGGTAGTAATGTTCCTTTCTATCTGCTCCCCCAACTGGGAAGTGATGAAATGATGCGTGCCTATTACACCGGACGATTCCGTGATCAAAATTTATTGGCGCTTCAAAGTGAGATTCGGCTTAGAATTAATCCACGTTTCGGTATGACCACATTTATCGGTGCTGGTAATGTATATTCAGATTGCAAGCTAAAGTTGATCCGACTAAAACCAAGTATCGGCGGCGGATTCAGGTATTTCTTTGATGTCGAAAAAGGTCTAAACGTAAGAATAGATTATTCAGTTGGCGAGCAAAATCCCGGAGAAAAGAGACAAAGTGGTTTTTACCTAAGTTTGGGTGAAGCGTTTTAATACTAACTCCCTAATGGTTTATATCCACCCCGTCATTTAGAATGATTGATAAGGATTGCTCTACTTGGTAATACTCCCAACCTGAGGAGAAATCTCTTGATTAATTGCCTGGACTTTGATAAAAATAAATACCATCATGAAAAGCTCTGATTAGAACAACAGATTTCTCCAAAACATAAATGATAACTTTAAGAATGATCTACTGCCGCTGTGTTCAATATGACTATGATGCCTAATTTTTAGAAAACAATCCCAAGCCAGCAGTACAACTAATGAATTTACTATTTTGCATCATTAAAAGCTCCTAAAGTTTATCCTCATGTTCAAAGTAAACTATTTTATGCTAGTCATTGCCATGATTTTTATGAACTCCTGCACGAGGAAAATCGATTCTAAGGATAGTGAGTTGAATGCCCTGGCAGAGCAATATGTACAACTCGGATTAAATATTGGTCAGTACGATCCTGATTTCGTAGATGCCTATTATGGCCCTGATTCATTGAAACCCATAATAGATAAACTGGATGTATTTCCTAAAGACAGCCTGTTAAGTTCTGTTGCCCTTTTAAAAGCTAAACTCAGTGCAATTTCAGCTCAGCTCAGCGATACAGGTAAAATGCGTGCCAGATGGATTTCCAGGCAACTCACTGCCTTTGACCGAAGAATCCGAATATTTTCTGGCGAGTTCGAAAGCTTTGATGTTGAATCAAAGGATCTCTATGGAGTCTCAGCGCCGGTTTATTCTGAAGCCCATTATGCTGCTCTGTTAGATTCTCTGAACAAAATA
>VGGW01000092.1 GCA_016868395.1 Bacteroidota bacterium
CCGGGCGCCAGCAGGCTTCGTTTGAGGTTTCCCCTGCTTTGCGTATCGTTTAAGCTCCAAGCATCCAGATTAATCGTGTCTTTTCCGGGATTATGAATTTCAACAAATTCAACCAGAGGCAGTCCGACTTCAGGCGAGGGATCTGCAAAGATTTCGGTAATGTAAATTTTGGCAGTATCGGGTTTTTCGACCGGTTTGGGAGAGGCTATCGGTAGGGAGAAATTTAATCCATCAAAACCATTGAGGATTGAATTGCCACTGCAGTCCTTTATGCCCGTTATCTTTAATAAATAGGTTTGTCCCTCACTAAACTTCTGATTAAAAGTAATTTTCGCTTGTTTAAACTCGGTATCGGGACTAACATTTTTTATCGATCCTGCCGATGGAGTCAAGGAAAAAGATTTAGTTTGAATTTTGGATTTATCCAGGTGCTTGTTAAAATAAACCAGTAGGGTAGTGTCTGATAACCTCTTGATACTATCAGCTTTTAGAGCCAAGGAGTCATAATTAATGATGTTTACAGCATTTGTCTTGCCGGGAGTTCCACCCGCCGGGTCGGTGGAGGAAGTCCAATTGAATAGCCCCTCACAAATAGATTTTTGATCGATTTTTTCCAGACTCCAGCCTCCCTGTCTTTTCTCTTCAGTTCGATGCCATTGTGAAGAATAACTTAAGGAGTCAATTACTATATTTTTCGCATTTTTTAGTTTAATAATATCATTCGTATTGTTTAAACTTGGCCAAGGTGAGATGCCCAAAACCTTTCCAAATTTTTTAAACTCATTAGTATCAGTTTTTGCACAGAGAATCAGATAGTTTCCGGCTTCCAAGTTCATGTCTTCCAGGTTTGCGCTGCTGCTTTGGTCACTGAACTTCCAGTTCTTCAAGGAAATTGTCTTTCCGCTGGAATTGTATAACTCGACATACTCCACCGATGGCAGATCAATTTGTGGGCTAGGGTCAGGGAATATTTCATTTATGGTGATGTCGCCTAAATTTCCATTGTATGGCTTTATATAGCTAAAAGTATAGGAGTTGTCTGACTTGATTTTATTTCCATTGCGATCGCTTACATTTAAAACAGTTAATGTATAGTTGCCTGTGGTTAAAGATTTTGATAACCTGATCCTGTATTTTTCAGGCTCTGATTCTGTTGAGATTTGAGTGATTTCTCCCGAGAAATTGGAGATGCTGTAGTTCATTTTATTCTTAGCACTTACACTATCCATAGACTCACTGAAGCTGATTGCCAGAGTTGTAGAGTCTATAACTGAGACCATTTTAAGAGTCGGGGCGATGCTGTCTGTTTTCAGGGCAGCAACTGTGAAATCGTCAAAAAAATGTTTCTGAAAAAATGAAGCAGTTGATTGTTGAATAAGAATTCCGAATGCGGTGGAAAAGGTATGATTAGTATCCAAAAAAGTGCCCTCATTGAAAAGCTTTGAGTTTGGAGAAATAAGCTCTCGATCAAGTGAGAAAAGGCCTGAATTGCTGCGACTTACCCGAATTTTTACAGTGTTATTACTCGAACCTACTGAACCATTGATTCCATCAATAATGCGGGTACTCGTTCCGGTTGATCCCGAACGCTTGTATAGACTGATCTCATCTTCGGTATTACCTATCCTGACAAAATAGCCATTAATCAAGGTACTTTGTAAGTCTGATTTGTCGGAGATTAGATACACATCAACATAGTTTGACCCGGATGTACTGAACTGTAGATTAAGCCAGAACTCCCAATAGCATCCCAAAGCCAGAGAATTAGGGGTACTTAAGTAAAAATTTCCTGATAATTTATTGGAATTGGATCGGAGTCTGTTGTTAGTTATGATAAAATCTCCACCTGAATTACTTCCACTCCATACCGGATTATCATTAAAGTTCCTATCAGAAAAATCATCATAAATCTGACTAAAACAGAAATTGCAACAAAAAAGCAGAAGGAGAAACAGGGAATATTTCATATCCAGCAAAAAGAATCAGCATGAAATTAAGTTCGCTTCAATTTAAAGAGAAGGACAATGAGTATTCGGTATATTAATTGGCTATTATCGGTAAATTGATTGCCTAAGTTAACCGGACAGTAACAATTGTCTTGAAAATTAGTGCCGAATGCGTGGAATCGGGTAAAAGCGCAAACAATTTCCCATATTTGTTGAATAATTAGTTGTTTCACGATAAAAAATAAAAAAATGAAAGTCGCAGTAGTAGGCGCTACGGGCCTTGTAGGTTCGGTAATGTTAAAAGTGTTAGCAGAGCGCAATTTCCCACTTAGTGAATTGATTCCCGTAGCTTCTGCGAAGAGTGCAGGCAAACAGATCGAGTTCAAGGGAAAGAAATTTACTGTCGTGACCATGGATGAAGCCATTGAAATGAAGCCGGATATAGCTTTATTTTCAGCAGGAGGCGGTACTTCCCTTGAGTATGCTCCTCGTTTTGCGGAGGCAGGTACAACCGTGATAGATAATTCATCAGCTTGGCGAATGGATCCGACCAAAAAACTGATTGTACCTGAAGTGAACGCACAACTGTTAAGGGCTGAGGATAAAATTATTGCGAACCCTAACTGCTCAACCATTCAAATGGTAGTAGTTTTAAAGCCTTTACATGAAAAATATAAAATTAAGCGAGTGGTGGTTTCAACTTATCAGTCGGTAACCGGTACCGGAGTAAAAGCCGTTGATCAAATGATGAATGAGCGCAAAGGTGTTCATGGCCCTATGGCTTATGCTTATCCGATTGATCTTAATGTTATTCCTCAAATTGATGTATTCCTGGAAAATGGTTACACCAAGGAGGAGATGAAGATGATTCTTGAAACTAAGAAAATAATGGGTGATGACACCATTCGGGTGACTGCAACAACAGTTCGTATTCCCGTTATGGGAGGACATTCGGAGTCAGTAAACATCGAGTTTGAAAATGAATTCGATTTAGATGAAGTTCGTTCAATTCTTGAAAATGAAGCCGGGATAATTGTTGTTGATGACCCATCCAATCTGAAATATCCAATGCCGATGGATGCTCATGAAAAAGATGAGGTTTTCGTAGGTAGAATTCGCAGGGATGAATCTCAGGCTAGAACGTTGAATCTTTGGATAGTAGCCGACAATCTTAGAAAAGGTGCAGCAACGAATGCAGTTCAAATTGCGGAATACCTTTTGGAGAAGAATTTGATATAATTCAGGTTTAGAAATGTACAAGAACCCGGCAATGGTCATTCAAAGACCGGAACTCGGTCATTTGAGTTTAGGTGCTGAAGCCGATATCGCCGTTTTCAATGTTCGTGAGGGAAACTTTGGATTTATGGATGCAAGAGGATTAACCATGAATGGCGATAAAAAATTTGAAGCCGAGTTAACTTTAAGAGCAGGGAAAATTGTATGGGATTTGAACGGAATCAGTGGTCAGCAATGGGATTCAGTAAACCAATAAAGGACTACTGATGCCTTAGATTTTATATAAAAAACCAATAAACAAAAGCTGTTAACAGTTTTAACATACTAAAACTAAGCGAATATGAAACGTAGAAATGTTTTAAAAACGCTATCCCTGCTTCCTTTTGCAGGTGGAGCAATTCAGGGGGACCCTGCATCCGCAGCCCAGGAATTTACAGAATCATTAAGTGGCCCCTTGAATCCGGCTAAATCAGTAGTAGAGACTACCTTGGAATCTTTCATGTCTGATAAGAACATTTATCGAACTCATGGAATTGAACCGGTAATTAATTGTCGAGGTATTTTCACCATCATTGGGGGTTCCCTTAAGCGGCCTCAGGTTAAAGCCGCAATGGAGGCAGCATCAAAAAACTTCGCCCAGATGGATGAAGTTGCTGATGGCATTGGTCAACAGCTGGCTAATCTGACCGGGGCAGAATGGGGAGTAGTTTCTGCCGGATGTGCTGCAGGGCTGAAACTGGTTACAGCCGCTGTGGTTGCCGGCGGAGATCCTGAGAAACTTGTTTGTATTCCAAATCTTGAAGGTCTTGAAAAAACAGAGGTGATAGTCCCTCGTACTTCTCGTAATTCCTATGATCATGCCATCAGAAATATAGGAGTAACGATGGTTAATGTTGATTCAATGGAAGAGTTGGAGAAGTCAATTAACCCTAAAACAGCCATGATCTACGTGGTCAATGGTGACCGTTCTTGGACCGGAGCCCCGATGTCTCTTGAAAACATTGTAGCAGTAGCTAAAACTAAAAATATACCGGTTCTTTTTGATGCAGCTAATGAGATATTGACATTCCCACCTGTTCACTTGAAGCGTGGAGCAACCATAGTGGCTTATAGCGGTGGGAAGGCTATTTGTGGGCCGCAGTCCTGCGGGTTGATCCTAGGTAACAAGGATATTCTGATGTCCGCATGGCAGGCGAGTTCCCCGCACCATGGTCCTTGCAGGGATAATAAGGTAGACCGCGATGAAATGTTTGGTATGGTTGCTGCAGTCAGAGCTTGGAAAGAGATAGATCATGATGCGATATTGAAACAGTGGAATTCTTATCTCGACCATATTATCAAAAAAGTATCGGGGATTGATAGCGTTCAAACCATGGTTCATGTTCCTTCGACCCAATCCGGGCTTTCTAATGTTTCGCCTGAAGTTGTAATTACTTGGGATAAGGATGTATTAAACATTACCGGACTAGAAATGGCTGATGAACTGGCCAGAACAAAGCCAAGAATTGCCGTTGCTGCAGGTGGAGGAAGAGGAAAAGATCCGAATGTTAATGGTATTGCTGTGACTACCATAGGCATGCAACCCGGTGAGGAGAAAATAGCAGCTGACAAAATTTATAAGATTTTGACGACTAAAAGACCTCCAATCTCAACAGAAATGCAGGCACCTGCCCAAAGTTTGGCCGGAAGCTGGGATGTCGACGTAAAATTTTCCAGTAGCTCTGCAAAACATAAGCTTTTTATTGAGCAGGATGGTAACTGGATAAAAGGAGGGCATCAGACAACATTTGCTGTAAGCGATTTGTCGGGTAGCATTGAAGGAAATCAAATCAGACTTCAAAGTTCTTTAAAGCTCATTGGGGATCATGTTCCTTATACTTTTACCGGTACGGTCTCTGGAGATAAGATGAGCGGAAGTATTTTTATGGGTGAATATAGAAGTGCACAATTTTCTGCGGTAAGAGATAAAAAAGCGCTTCCAAAGCAAAAAATATTTGTTCCTTCGGGAGCACCTCTTGCCAGTTAATTTAAAAATGCCTAAATCACACTAATGATCTTTAAATCAAATTTTAAATCAATCTAATGAATAAACAATTTATCAAAAAGATGGGTAAGCATGTTGCCGCATTTTTTATTACACTTAATCTGTTTTCTAATTCAGTGCTACAGGCTCAGGAAATTGACATGCTGATCAAGGGCGGACATGTTATTGATCCAAAAAATAAAATTAATTCAATCATGGACGTCGCAATTAAAGACGGAAAGATTTTCCGGGTTGCGAGCAATATCCCTTCAACGGAGGCTAAGAAAACTGTCGATGCAAAAGGATTATATGTCTCTCCGGGATTTATTGATATGCACGTCCATGTTTTTGCAGGAACAGAAGAACAGAGTTTTACAGGGTTTGGCATAACCAATGGTTTTGGCAGTGTTGCTCCGGATGATTTTACTTTCCGTTCAGGGGTTACCACAGTTGTTGATGCAGGTTCGGCAGGATGGAGAAATTTCAATGTGTTTAAAAGGCAGACCATTGATAACTCTCAAACTCGGGTGCTTGCATTTATTAGTATTACTGGTTATGGAATGCTTGGTACTGTGCATGCTCAGGACACAACCGATATGAATGCTGTACCAACTGCGTTTATCATGAATGAATATCCTGATATTATTGTTGGTATTAAAGCTCATCACTATCGTGGAGCTGATTTTACACCCATTAAACGAGCTATTGCCGCCGGTAATATTACAAAAAAGCCAATCATCGTTGACTTTGGATCCAGCACTCCAAAATTACCTATTGAAGATTTGTTCCTGAAGTATTTCAGGCCTGGAGATATTTTTACTCATACCTACTCGGGTTCAGATATGTCTGAGAAAAATCCGGGAGGGCGTGAATCTGTTGTTGATGAAAATAATAAAGTCAAACCTTTTGTATTTGAGGCTCAAAAGCAAGGTAGAATTTTTGATGTGGGGCATGGCGGGGGTGCATTTGTTTGGAGTACCGCGATAAATAGTATTAAGCAGGGTTTTCTTCCTAATACCATCAGTACTGATTTATACAGAAACAGCAGAAACGCAGGTATGAAGGATATGGCGAATGTAATGTCTAAGTTCCTTGTTATGGGTATGTCTATCCAGGATGTGATTTTACGTTCAACCTGGAATCCTGCCAATGTTATCCAGCATCCGGAGCTCGGGCATTTGAGTGTGGGAGCAGAAGCAGATGTAACGGTGTTTAACATCAGAGAAGGTAAATTTGGGTATATGGACGCTCGTGGCGCAGTTTTTAACGGAACCAAAAAAATAGAGGCCGAATTAACCCTCATGGCAGGTAAAGTGGCCTGGGATTTAAATGGCTTGAGCGCACCTCAGTGGGATGCCCCAAGAAAATAATTTATCGTATTAAACAAAGCTAAAATGAGAACTCAATCAGTCGTATTTTCAAAGACTTTTCAGGAAAAATTTATTCTGCTATTCAAGAGAATGACAACTGGTTTTGTTCTTATTTTGATAGCCTTGGGTGTTCATGCTCAGGAAATAGACATCCTATTTAAAGGGGGTCATGTAATCGATCCAAAGAATAACATCAATTCTAAAATGGATGTTGCCATTGTTGCTGATAAAATATTTAGGGTTGCAGCAAATATTCCGGCAAGTTCATCAAAAAAGACAATTGATATCAGCGGCTTATACCTCACTCCGGGTCTTATCGATATGCATACCCATGTTTTTCATGGTACCGATCCCAATAGCATGACCGCGAATTCTTACGGAGGTTTGCAGGCAGATGCCTTTTCTTTTCGTGCCGGGGTGACTACCGTAGTTGATGCAGGGTCTTCAGGATGGAGGAATTTTCCACTTTTCAAGTCGCAATCGATCGATCGGGCTCAAACCAGGGTTTTAGCTTTTCTCAATGTAGTAGGCCATGGCATGCTCTCAAGGTTTGATCAGCAAGATGTCAATGACATGAATCCTCAAATGAATGCTTACATGTTAAAACGTTTGTATCCAAATTTGATTGTAGGAATTAAATCTGCACATTTCTGGGGAGATTTCACCTCAGTTGACAAAGCTGTCGAATCTGGTAAATTAGCGAATGTTCCGGTTATTGTTGATTTCGGAGAACATACACCCACCAATTCCATCGAATCCTTATTCATGGAGCATTTCAGGCCCGGGGATATATTTACACATACATTTTCTGAAATTAATGGGGGTCGGGAATCTATTGTAGATGAAAAGTCCAGAAAAGTTAAGCCTTTTGTTTTCGCAGCTCAAAAGTGGGGAATAATTTTTGATGTTGGTCATGGAGCAGGGGCATTCAACTTTAATCAGGCAATTCCGGCAATGAAGCAAGGGTTTATGCCCAATACAATCAGTACAGATTTATATAATTTAAGCATGAATGCGGCAATGAAAGATATGACGAACGTGATGTCTAAATTTCTAGCTATGGGAATGGGACTTCAGGATGTAATTTTGAGAACAACCTGGAATCCTGCTCAAATCATTCAGCGCCCCGATTTAGGCCATTTAAGTGTCGGTTCTGAGGCCGATATTGCCATTTTTAACTTAAAAAAGGGAAATTTCGGTTATATGGATGTTCGACGTACCAAAATCTCGGGGACAGAAAAGCTTGAAGCCGAATTAACATTGAGGGCGGGTCGTGTTGTTTGGGATTTAAATGGGATTAGTGTTCCTGAATGGAAAATGCCCGCAATTACAAATTGATTTTTATTTATGAGATCATAATTTCTAAGAATATGTACAAACTTTTAAAATTTAAAAAGCCAGTAGCGTCGATTTTCGCGATTACAGTCATGGCTGGATTTATGTCCCTAAGCTCAGTTTTTATTGTCAAAGCACAGACTATTGATCTTTTATTAAAGGGGGGACATTTAATTGACGCTAAAAATAAGATTGATCGAAAAATGGATGTGGCGATTACTGCCGGTAAAGTATTCCGTGTGGCAACTGATATTCCTGCAAGCTCTGCAAAAAAAGTGGTGGATGTAAGTGGCTTAATTGTGGCTCCTGGATTAATCAATATGCATACTCATGTGTATGCAGGCAGTAAAGCTGGATTTACTGAGGGCACTTCAAGTCAGTTGCCTGATGCCTTTGCTCCTCGTGCCGGAATCACAACTGTTGTGGATGCAGGTACGTCAGGCTGGCGTACTTTCCCTGATTTTAAAGCTAAAATAATTGATAATTCTGTAACCCGGGTTTTGGCCTTTCTGAATATTGCTTCTGGAGGTTATTCGGTAGATAAAGCCGAGGAAAATATTGCTGAGATGGATGTTCAGAAGACTGTTGAAACGGTCAAGAAGTACTCAGATATTTTGGTAGGTGTGCGTATTGGCCGCTATTATGGTACCGAATGGACACCTTTCGATCGTGCATCGGAAGCTTCTAAACTGCTCAACAAGCCACTGTTTGTAGAATGCCATCTTCCCATGTATTCACTGGAAGATCAGTTGAATAAAATGCGGTCCGGCGATATCCTGACTCATGCTTTTGAAAATGTTTCTGAACGGATGACAGTAGTCGATGAGCAGGGGAAGGTGAGACCGTTTGTCATGGCTGCTCAGAAAAGAGGGGTACTCTTTGATGTAGGACACGGTGGGGGTGGTTTTTGGTTTAATCAGGCAGTTCCTGCATTCAAGCAGGGTTTATGGCCAAATTCATTTGGAACGGATGAGCATCGAACCAGTATGAATTCGGGTATGAAAACCATGCTGAATGTGATGTCTAAATATCTGAATATGGGAATGACAATGCCTGAAATCATAGCCAGGGGAAGCTGGAATGCTGCTAAATCAATCCAGCGTGAAGATTTGGGTCACTTAACGGAGGGATCAGTGGCTGATATTGCCGTTTTGAGTGTATCCAAAGGCAAATTTGGTTTTGTAGATTCGGGCAATAACAAAATTGAAGGAGATAAAAAATTGGAAGCTGAGCTTACCATTCGTGCGGGTCGTATCATTTGGGATCTCAACGGACTGGCTGCAAATGCTTATAAATGATAATTTAATTTTAAAACATATGAAACGTAGAAATGTTATCAAGGGATTAGCCATGCTGCCTGTAGCAGGTGCAGTTCTTCCGGCACAATCAGTTTTGGGAAATACCGCCATTGATGGTGAAATTGCACTAACGGAAGGTTCAGAGAAGGTGGCTACGGTATCTTCTTTTATGGCCGATACTAATATTTTTCGGAGAATAGGGGTAGAGCCCGTCATTAACTGTATGGGAACATACACCATTATTGGTGGGTCTATAGAGCGTCCTACAGTTCGGGAAGCTATGGAAGCCGCTGCCCATAATTTTGTACAATATGATGAACTGGCAGATGGAATTGGACAGCGTCTTGCGGATTTGACCGGTGCAGAATGGGGGATGGTCTCGGCAGGATGTGCAGCCGGATTGAAGCACATAACAGCAGCTTGTGTTACCGGTGGAAACCCCGAAAAACTAATTCGGATACCTGACCTAAGCGGTTTTGATAAGAATGAAGTTATTATTCCTTTGTATTCACGCAATGCCTATGATCACGGGATTAGAAATATTGGTGTAAAGATTGTTCATGTTTCAACCCCTGAAGAGTTAGAAAAGGCTATTAATCCTAAAACCGCAATGATTTATCTGACTGCAGGAGCTGCTTCTGAAACAGGACAGCCTCTGTCTTTGGAGGTAGTTTCTTCCTATGCTAAACCTAAGAATATACCGGTATTGATTGATGTTGCCGCTCAAAATCTTACTATTCCACCAGTACATTTAAAGCGAGGAGCTACTCTGGTAGCTTACAGTGGAGGTAAAGCAATTTGTGGTCCGCAGTGTGCCGGATTAATGCTGGGGGATAAAGCAATTTTGATGTCTGCCTGGCAGGCAAGTTCACCGCACCATGGTCCGGGTCGCGACAACAAGGTAGGACGTGAAGAAATGATTGGTATGATGGCAGCTGTTGAAGATTGGATTAAACGCGATCACGCTGGCGATTGGAAAAAATGGTTAGGATGGCTGGATACGATTTCAAAGAAAATTACCCCGATTGATGGGGTTAAAACAGAGGTGTATGAACCCGCAGGTCTCTCCAATAAATCGCCGGTATTGTACGTGAAATGGGAAACAAATAAACTCAATATTAATAGTTTTGAGCTTGCCGAAGAATTGGGTAGAAACAAACCAAGAATAGCATTGGCGAGTCGTGGTGAAACAGATGGAATTAGCTCTGTCAGTATCACAACCGGTCAAATACAGGCCGGAGAGGAAAAGATTATTGCCGATAGACTTTTTGAAGTTCTTTCAAAGAAGCGAAGCCCTCAGCCTGAAATGTCTGCTCCTGCGGCAAATCTTTCCGGCCAATGGAATTTGAACATCAAATTTTTTAGCAGTACCGCCGCACATACTATGGCAATCCAACAGGAAGGTAACTGGCTTTCAGGTACCCATAAATCAGATTTTGATATCAGAACTGTTGCAGGTACCATTGATGGCAATAAAGTACGGTTTGAAAGTTCGGTTAAAATTATAGCCGATAATGTCAATTATTTGTTCAAGGGTACTGTTAATGGAGATACGATGTCAGGTGATATTCATTTGGGTGAGTACCGTACAGCTA
>VGGW01000093.1 GCA_016868395.1 Bacteroidota bacterium
CTTTAGGCGATGGAGCATTAGAAATCAAGTAGCATTTCTTGCCGGAAATACTCCGGAGGAAAGGACTGCAGGAAGCGATAACACGCAGGTATTGCTTTCCAAAATCAAATCATAGGCGTCCGGACCAATAGGTGATCCATTAAAAGGATAATTTCTAGTATCGAACTGAGTTTAAGTCAAATAAGAAATCTCAAAAACAAATTTGAGAAACAAAAATTGTGATCACTTTGAAATCTGCTCACTATCCTCTCATTTTGTCTAATAATCCGCTAAGTGAATTCGCTTCAGAATCACTCAGATTATTTGAAAGCAAATTTTTTAGCGAGATCTCATGATCAAGTTTTTGTAGCATTTCTAAACCCTTTTTACTGATTAGTATATCCACAGCTCGGCGGTCCTTACTGTTCACACCACGATGAACCAGATCCTTTTGAACCAGTCGCTCCACTATTCTGGATGCATCAGACATTTTATCCAGCATTCGCTCCTTCAAGATATTAACGGTAGCTGGCTTGGGGTATTGGCCTCTTAAAATTCGCAAAATATTATACTGTTGCAGGGTAATACCATGCTTGTTTAGCTGTAATCTTAGCAAGTTGGTTACCCAACCATAGGTGTAAATCAAGTTCACTACCGCCTTTTGATGATTATTTTCGAATTTTCTGCTATAAATTTCTTTTTCTATTTCCATATTGATGCTTTGAACATAATTGGCAGCTAGGTTATTGCCAGGTGTTTTAGAGAGAATTTAAAATTAAAAACAAATTAGTTAGCATTTCGTTTTTTTTTACGCTGTCCATATTTCCAGGGACAATTCTTACACCTATTCTTACAACAATATCCTCTTTTTAAATGGTAAGTTGCTGTAAAAACCAAATTACCATACTCATCAAGGGTATAATCAATATTTTCAACAAGCATCATTTAGTATTTTTATAAACAAATGATTTTTGAAATATGCTTTTAAATGTTTCCCATTCCCATGAAGCGTCCAAACTTCCGAAGGGTCTACTTTATCGATCATATTGAGAATATTTTTCCAGTCTACATGATCTGAAATTAAAATTTTAAGATCATTATTTAACTGTAAGTTTATCCAACCTGAGGCAAATGCCCTAAGCACGTCTTTGGCTTGCCTATAACTATTGAATGTTAAGGGAGGAACAATATAAACCATATTTTGACCCGGATCTTTCATAAGTTTACGAGTATAAAGCTCATATTGACCTAGAGGAAAACCAAATTGCTCGTAAAGTTTGTTTAATCCGAAAATAGAATGATGGACTAAAATTCGGCGTTTCGGACAATGCTCTGAAATCAAGCCAATCAGTCTTTGGGCTTTACCCAAGGAATAGGCTCCAAGTAATACATTATGGTTGGATAAATTTAATTTTTTTATTTCATCAGTTGCTGGAGGATGTTCAATTGCAGGATCTGCAAAAGTAGTTTCTGTGATCAAAACATCGGCTTTGACAAACTCAATCCTTTCGCAACTTAGGTCATCTTGTATTTTATAATCTCCTGTATATAAGTACTTAATTCCCTTGTACTCCATAAGTACTTGAGCAGATCCTAAAATATGCCCCGCAGGGATAAAACTGATATTTATACCATTTAATTTGAAGGGTATTGACCAAGCGTAAGTTTGGATCCTATTGCCCGAATTCCTTTTATAGCGATGCTGCATAATGGCAGCAGTTGGTGGTGTACAATAAACAAAATTATTTCCATGAACTGCGTGATCAGCATGTGCATGTGAGATTATAGCATGCCCGGAGGCTAATTGAGGATCCAGGTAAAAATCCCCGTAAGGGCAATACAATCCACGTTCATTGATTATCAAAAAATCGTTTAAAATCATATCAGGATCCAATCCTCAAAAACTGCTGATTTAACTGAATAATTTGTGGAATTAACAATTCCTTCTCATCATTGTTTAAAATATAATCAGCAAATTTCATTTTCTGTTCGTCGGTAAATTGTCGGTTAATCCTCGATTGAACTTCTGCTTTGCTACTTCCATCTCTGGCTATTACTCTCTTTATTCTGGTTTCCAATGGCGAAATTACCAGAATAGACTTATCGCATTTTTTATACGCATCACTTTCAAATAAGAGTGCTGCTTCCTTAATTACATAAGACGGTTTATTTTGATTGATTACCCAAGAATCAAAAGCTCTGAAGACTGCAGGATGTACCAGTGAATTTAATTTTTCCAATTTAAGCTGATCATTAAATACGATTGAAGAAATATAGCTTCGGTTAAGTTCCCCTGTCTCGTTATAAGATTCCTTTCCAAAAGTTTTTATAATTTCAGACTTCAAGGTAGGATCAGAGAACATGAGAGACTTAGCTACTTCATCAGCATAAAATACAGGGACACCCAAAAGTTCAAAGACTTTGCAAACTGTGGTTTTACCACTTCCTATCCCTCCTGTTATACCTATAATCAGCATTACTTTTGAATTAAAAAATCAACTGTTTGAGGTTCAATTTTTACAAGTTTAGAAAAATTTGGAATTCGAATTACTCTAACCGGTAACTGGGTATATCTTCCTTTCTTCCAGTTGTCTAAATCTACATTAAATTCAAAGTCCTTCTTTTCAGTTAAATGATAATTACTAAGCGCGGTGAGAAATGTAATTTTAACTTTATCAGGTAAAAGTTTTACATTCCTAAATTCATGGTTATTTACCAGTTTTACGGGCATTTCTATGATCTTCTCGGTGAATTCATCAACGGGTATACTAAGATTAACACTAATGGTTTGCAGTGTGATACTGGCCCGCTCCGGACGTTTCAAGTTGACCATAAGGTTTACACTTCCACTAACTTTTTTTAAACTAAGCAACTCCGTTTCCCAATAGTTTATTTGAGACAATTCCTTGACCGGACCGCTTACTGTAACATATTGAGGACTAATTTTGATAGAATCTGAAATTCCGAATTGTTTTTCAAATTGAATATCATGCTTTAAGATCACCGGAATTTTCTTAAATGAACTTGAAGAAAAATCAAAAAATAGAGTATCCGGTTGAAGATCAATCACTTTCTGGTTAGAAATTAGCTGATTATTGATTTTTTGAATTTGACGAGCCAGTTCCACAAACGGCTGATTCTGTAATTCTTTAAGTTCAACTTTTACAAATTGGGGGTTGATTCTTAATCTTGAAAATAATAATTGCCATCCGGTACCTTCAACCTGAAGTTTTATGGTGTCTGATTGTACTGAATGAAATGCTCTGCCAGCCGGAATTTCGACAAATCGAGCCAATGTTTGCACCTCGTAAGTGTACCGATTAGAAAGTGCAAAAAATAACCATGCTCCAACTGCTATTAATAGGCAGAGAAAAAACAAAGAGATGCGACGGCGCTCTATCTTGGTAAATTTGATTAATGGCATACGATCTGAATCACTCAAATTTAATTAAATAACCTCAGTTCGATATTAGAAATTATCCTTTAGATGCATCTCCTATTCCTCCGGACACTTATGATTTGATTTTGGAAAGCAATACCTGCGCAATTTCGCTTCCTGCAGTCCTTTCCTCCGAAGTATTTCCGGCAAGAAATGCTACTTCATTTCAAATGCTCCATAGCCGGAAGATACCTCCTTCGGCAAGGTTTAGTTTACCTAAAGTTGTGTTTCATCGGTACTGGCAGTCCGGTAATGGAAGCACAAACCCGTATTCTATCTTTTTTGCTTTACTGAATTTTAGGATACGGATTCCATTTCCTGCAAAAAAATAGGGCAGAACACGGCACCGGGAGCAACAGACTGAGAAAAATAATCAGGACCCGGCAAGATTTTTTATCAATCTCACCAAAATTAGATTGCTTATATCGAACTCAGGTTAAATAAAAACGCCGCTTCATTAATGTAGCGGCGTTTTTATCCTTAGCTTAACATTATTATTTTGAAGTAGACTGTATGAGCGCTTTTGAGGATTCAAGAGAAACTGAAGATTTCTCAAAACGTATTTTTGTACCGCTCTCAACTTCAATTAAAAAAGTTGAATCATTCATGTCCACAATTTTACCATGTATCCCTGCTGTTGTGACCACTTTATCCCCTTTTTTTAATTCTTCAACGAACTTTTTATGATCCTTCGCCTTTTTCATTTGCGGGCGAATCATAAAGAAATAAAACACCACAATGATTAGTAGCATTGGTAAAAATTGACCGATTTGTTGCATATCCATAGGTTTAAAATTAAAACTGGTTTCTATCTGTTTATTTTGCTTCCACCATGCCAAGTATGTTCAATTCACTGATTGAAGGAATAGTATTGGCAGTAATACTTACAATCTTATTTTGCATACCCGGCTTTCCTGCACTATTAAAGACAACTCGAATAACTCCTTCTGCCCTTGGTGCGACGGGTTCTTTAGGGTATTCGGGCACTGTACAACCGCAGCTTGCCGTGGCACTATTAATGATTAAGGGGCTATTGCCAACATTTTTAAATTTAAAATCATAGGTTACCACGTCACCGTCAGTAATTTTTCCAAAGTCGTAAACTTCTTTCTCAAATTTAAATACCGGTGCATTTGCAGTATCTAAAACGGCTATTTCATTGCTTTCTTTTGACTCTGCAGTTTGTTCAACAGCAGGTTGGTTACTGCATGAGTTTAGAACAAATAGAAATGTAATTGATAAAAATAAATTCTTCATTGTTTGGTAATTAGGATAAATTTCACTGATAATTAGACACATTTAATTTTATTCATTCCACTAACCCACGCCCTGACTTATTAATTTTGCCGGAGTTTTTCAAATCGGCTAAAATTTTATCTAAAATACCATTTATGAATGAATTACTCTTCGGTGTACTAAATTCTTTTGCAATTTCAATATACTCATTCATCGTTACTTTTATGGGTACGGAAGGAAAATGAATCAATTCTGTTATGGCCATTCGCATGAGTAAGGTATCCATTAAAGCTATACGCTCTGAATCCCAATTTTTTGTTTTTTGAGCAATCATCTCCTGGTATTCCTTTTCAAATGCAATAACCTTTTTAAACAAATCCAAAACGTATGGTCGGTCTTCAAGCCAATTAGAACACACCTGAGCAAGTTTATTTTCCTCAAAGTTCATACTTGAAAAGTTTTTCAAAGTTTTAGTAACTAAAGACTGAAGAACCTCCTTGTCAACAGGCCAATTAATAAATTTTTCCTCAAAAATTTGTTCAATACCCGGTGATTTAAGAATCAATTTTTTGAAAATAAACTTAATGATATCCTTGTCGGCTTGAATAGTGTGCACCTGCAGATTATTGAATGAATGATACTCCAAAGATCTCCTTAAAGATATAAATATTGATTTAATCAACTCGGGATCAAAACTCCAGGAAATTTTATACTTCCTGATTGCGTCAAGATACTCTTGATTTTGTTTTAAGGAACAGATAAAAAGATTGTTATGAAGCTTGGTACTTGCATTCAGATCGTCTTCAGAGGGGAGGTGTTTATTGGCACGTTCCTCTGCATCAACTAAACTGTATTCAGCAACTTCAACAAGTAGTGAGAGCAACCAAAAATACATTTCAGAAACCTTATCAGCGCTTTGTAAAAGTGCCTTTTCAAAAGGCAAAATATCCTTGACTTCAGATTGGTGATAAGAATATAAAACCTGCAATGCCTTAACCCTCAGGTGCCTTCTATTTAACATGTATAAGAACGATTTTTTTGTTTAATTTTCCTCAATTAATAGGAGGCTTTTATTTTTCTAATGTCCTCAATCCTTTTTTCCGCAATTTTATTAGCTGCTTCATTGGCTGGGATATTTTCTTGTTTAGATTTTTGTAATACCCTTCTAGTGGCTTCATAAATGTTTTCTGCCATTTGAAATGTTTTTTTCTTATTAAATCCGGCAATTTCTGAATAACAATTGATTAAGCCCCCTGCATTGATTAAATAATCAGGTGCGTACATAATACCTTTTTCCAATAGCATTTTTCCATGTACACCCTCATCCGCCAATTGATTATTGGCTGAGCCTGCAATGATGGAACATTTTAATCGATTTATTGTCTCGGTATTTACCGTAGCACCTAATGCACAGGGTGAATAAATATCAATATCGAGATCAAAGAGCTTATTGTTGGCAACAGCAATGGCCCCATATTTTGGTGCGATTTGGGCCAATCGTTCTTCATTAATATCACTGATGTAAACCTTAGCATTCTCATTTCTTAGCAAGGAAACGAGATTTTCACCTACTTGCCCTATTCCTTGTACTGCAACAGATTTTCCGGCTAAACTATCGTTCCCAAAACATTCTTTCAAACAGGCTTTTATACCCATGAAAACACCCCTTGCAGTCACCGGAGAAGGATCTCCACTCCCTCCAATTGATTCCGGAACACCCGTTACAAATTTTGTTTCCATGCGGATATATTCCATATCCTTCGGATTGGTCCCGACTTCCTCTGCTGTTATAAACGAACCATTCAAATTCTCAATAAAACGACCATATCGGCGCATTAGAGCTTCTGACTTGTGAAGTCGGCTATCTCCAATAATCACTCCCTTACCTCCACCAAGATTCAAGCCTGTAATGGCTGCTTTGTAGGTCATACTTCGAGATAATCTCAATACATCGTACAGCGCTTCTGATTCTGATTTGTAAGGCCACATACGTGTTCCACCCAAAGCTGGACCAAGAGTAGTATCATGAATGGCAATAATGGCCCTTAATCCAGAATCCGGATCACTGCAATAAACTATTTTTTGATGACCAAGTTTGTCAAGCTGACTAAAAATTGAATGTTCTTCAAATTGAGATAAAATCATTTTGGATGTCTGCTTTTGCCTCACAAAAGTAGTAAAAAATGTTGTTTTAATTATTCATATCCATATTCAACACTATTTTTAACCTAAAGCCAATTAGGAAAGTGATTTGGCTCAACTCAGGGGTGCCAATAGTATTAACTTTGAGACATTCTTATTGCCATATGAATCATGAACATATAAAATTTAGCTTCCATACGTAAATTCTGGTTACTTTTGTGTTTCAAAACGAATGAAAGAGCTCGCGTATCTCAATAAATTCTTTTTTAAATACCGTTGGCGGTTACTGCCGGGAATTCTCTTTGTGATCATATCCAATGTATTTGCGGTATTACCCGCTCAGGTCATTCGAATAGCCTTCGATTTGGTCAATGAGAATATCACCCTGTTTAGGCTTTTTAATGGCTTCAACCGACAAGAACTAATTTCAAATATCTTTAGTCAGAGCTTATTACTTTTCGGAATTCTTGTCCTTATTCTGGCCTTATTGAGGGGATTTTTTTTGTTTTTCATGCGCCAGACAATCATATTGATGTCCAGGCACATTGAGTATGATCTCAAAAACGAAATTTATCAGCATTATCAAAAGCTTTCCTTGGCCTTCTACCGAAGAAATAATACAGGTGATTTGATGAACCGGGTAACCGAGGATGTGAGTAAAGTCAGAATGTATTTAGGTCCGGGGATTATGTATACTATCAATACAAGTGTTTTATTCATTCTGATCATAATTGCTATGTTTAATGTAAATACGAGATTGACTGTATATTCATTAATTCCTTTACCTCTCCTGGCCATCACAATCTATTATGTACATTCAATAATTAATGACCGAGGTGAGAAAATACAAGAACAACTTTCCTCACTTTCAAGCTTTGTTCAGGAAACATTTTCAGGAATCAGGGTCATAAAAGCCTATGTTAGGGAAGAAGATATTCGTAAAAAGTTCAATTACCAAAGCGAGAATTATAAAAAACATTCGATGTCCTTGGTTCAAGTTCAGGCAATGTTCTACCCAATCATGTTATTACTTGTCGGTCTCAGTACCATAATCACCGTTTATATTGGGGGTGTTGAAGTTATGAATGGAAATATTAGTTCAGGGAATATCGCCGAATTTATAGTTTATGTCAATCAGCTTACATTCCCGGTCATGTCACTAGGTTGGGTAACCTCCCTGATTCAAAGAGCCGCTGCATCGCAAAAGAGAATCAATGAATTTTTAAATACCAAGCCGGAAATTAAGTCTATTACCAGAGAAAAGTCTCTACTGAAAGGAAATATCACGTTTAAAAATGTAAACTTCAGATATCCTGATACCGGTATTCAAGCCCTAAAGAATATTTCATTTGAGGTTAAACCCGGCGAATTTCTAGCCATAATAGGACGAACAGGCTCAGGAAAATCTACAATAGGAAACCTGATTATGAGAATGTATGATTCAGATGAAGGAGAAATTTTACTGGATGGCCAATCAATTAAGGAGCTTGACCTACAAAACTTCAGGGAACAGATTGGATTTGTTCCTCAAGAGGTATTTCTTTTTTCTGAAACCATTTACAATAATATAGCGTTCGGAATGCCCAATGCTCAAGCCAATCAGGTTGAAAGAGCGGCAAAAAATGCAGCAGTGCTTGAAAATATTATAGCATTTAACAAAGGATTTGAAACCCTGATCGGAGAACGTGGAATTACCTTATCAGGTGGACAAAAACAAAGACTATCCATCGCAAGGGCAATAATTAAAGAACCTCAGATTCTCATTTTTGATGATTGTCTTTCGGCAGTAGACACCCGAACGGAAGAAATTATCTTAAACAATTTGAGTAAAATAATGAAGAATAAAACCAGTATTTTGATTGCTCATCGGGTTTCTACCATAAAAAACGCAGATAAAATATTGGTAATGGATAAGGGCGAAATTATTGAACAAGGCAATCATAATGAGCTAATTGCTCTAAGAGGAACTTATTTTGAATTATTCGAAAAGCAACTGCTAGAGGAGCAAACTGAAGATCAATTTGAAATTTAAATTAGTGATGAGAGTTACAGCAGATTCCTAATTGAATATTCATGATCAGCTGTTGCCATTGATCAAACGTTTTTAGTTTAAAAAAATCAATTTGTTACTTTGCTAATATCTATTATATTTACCCCAATCAAATTAAATTATGACCATGGGAGAATTCGACAACAAAGAAAGAGAAGAGGTTTTTTCGAAGAAGGTACGAGCCGGGAAGCGCACCTACTTTTTCGATGTTAAAGCCACACGTTCCAACGATTACTATGTTACTATAACTGAAAGTAAGAAACGATTGGAAGATGGGGTTTTTATCAAACATAAGATATTTCTTTACAAAGAGGATTTTGAAAAGTTTACCGAGGGACTAAAAGAGACCACAGATTATATCAAAGCGCATCAGGAAGTGGTAGAAAAGCGTTATGACTATCCAGAAAATAATGCTGAGTCTGCAAAGGACAATGATGATTTCTCATTTGAGATTTAAATCCTTTTTATCTATATAAATTTCATTTTACCTATAGCTAAAAAGCCTCGGACAAGAAACTGTCCCGGGGCTTTTTGCTTTACTGTATTTTGATTCTTTAATGTGAGTGACCTTTTTTATAGTGGTCCAGGAGGAGGTCGCCGCCAAAATCATTTTTTAAATCCCGCACAACGGAATGCACATGATTTGCATTATTTTGAGTGTTATCGTATTCAATGACAAGTGTCGGACCCTGAACCCGGTAGTAAGATCCTTTGCCTATTTCAGGTTTAGTGTAGCCAGCCCAGGCAAACCAAAGATTGTTCAACCCCTCGTTTTTAATTTCCTGCATCATCCTCTCGGCAAAATCAGGGCTGTACCGGTTCACATATACATTAATTAGTTGCAGTAATAAAGATTGCTGAAGCTTCGACAACTCAGCGTATCTGATTCCTTCGGGCTTACCCAATGGTGCTGATCGCTTATTAAAAGTTAATATATCCTTGAAAGCTATGGTGTCAATAACAGCTTTCTTTAACTGTACAGCATTCAAAGAATTAATAAGCGCAAAGCCTTGATCGGATTCCTTTTTCAAGACCTGTTTACCGGCCATTGGACCATGAAGTACAATTGCCGGATTACTACCCATAAATCCCGGTGTACCTGCTACAAGTGTTTTATTGCTGAATGAGAAATTGAATGAAATATGATGCCCTTCGAACCGCCAACCCCAAATACTACGATTTGAGGGATTGCCAAAGATACTGAAATGATAATTGCCCGGATCTCTGTAATTATCCTCTGGTTTCCTATTTTCCAGTGCTTTCAAAACAAGCTCCAATTGCATTATTTCCTTCGTCTTTTCATAGGTTTCAAGACTAAGACAAGACCTCAACAAGGCTAATGCCAATTTATGTTGTTGATCATTCATCTCGTTGAAAGTAATCCCCCTCCTATCCTTTGGCACAAAATGAAAATTATAACGTTCTTCCACATCAAATGGAAAAATGGTTTCTGTCTTTTGGGATTGATTTAGTGATTGAATGAACTGATTGGCAGCACTTACCGATTCTTGTCCAAAACCGGATAAACACCAAAAAATTAGGGAAGCGATTACCCAAAACGACTTTTTCATGATAGGAAATTTTTATAATGTCAGTATCCTAAGTTAATCATATGCTTAAATAAAGCAATGATTTAAAAAACAATATTCAAACAAATCTGGATTAACTTCAATCCTATTTTATCCCTGAATTTCAGGTGCAATAATTTATTTTTCTACCGATAACGGGGACTAAAATCAATTCAAACATTCCTTAAATGAATTAATTACTAAATTATGAATGAAAAGATTCGATAGAATTTTTAGCTTTAAGGAAAGATTATGTAATTCGGTATCTGTCAATTAATTCTGTTTTATGTTTAAGAAAAATGTTTTTTTTCGATTAGCTGCTTCATTGCTATGTTTAGTTAGTTCTCTTCATGGTTGTAAAGAC
>VGGW01000094.1 GCA_016868395.1 Bacteroidota bacterium
CATTGCGACACTTGTGAAAATAATCCGCGATAATGAGGAACTATTCAATGAAAATACCCCTAAAGTAATTCTCAATACCAATAAGGAAGCTGTTTTTTTCAGCAGAGCAGCCATTCCATTTCTTAGGGGGATAGAGAAAGAAAGCTGGGTAAAAAATTATACCTACTTCAAGCATATTGGCATTTATGCCTTCAGAACGACTACCCTAAGAGAAATAACTAAGTTGCCGATTTCAGGTTTGGAAAAAGTAGAAGGCCTGGAGCAATTACGCTGGATAGAAAATGGATACTCCATCAAAGCAGCAATTACTGACAAAGAAAGTCAGGCAATTGACACTCCCGACGACTTGAAGAAGCTAATCCAATTCTTGAGTAATTGAGAATTAAAATTCATGTAATCTTGATGGTATCGCTTTTTTGATTTTATACTTACATTAAGTACCCTACTCACAGAAACCACAATGAAAAGCTTCATCATAATCCTGCTTATGCTGATTAATCATGCCGCATACTCACAATTAGAAAAACGTATGGATTCGCTGATCCGTCAAAGCACTCAGCCCAATCAACCCGGAATAGCTTTATCCATTGAAAGCAACGGCAAGATCATTTATAACAAAGGTTTTGGAATAGTGGATGCTGTCAGTAAAAAAAATATTGATGCAAAAACCAATTTCAGACTTGCCTCTGTTTCAAAGCAGTTCACCGCAATGTGTATTCTTCTGCTTGAGAAAGACCAAAAGCTCTCACTTGAAGACCCTATCTCTAAATTCTTTCCGGAATTACCTTCCAATTTAAGCCAGAAAATACTGGTCAGACATTTGATAACCCACACGTCCGGAATCATTGATTATGAAGAAGTTATGGATAACAGTATCGATAAGCAACTACTTGACCTGGACGTCTTAAACATTCTAAAAACCCAAAACAAGACTTACTTTAATCCAGGCAGTCAATTTAGGTACAGCAATTCGGCTTATGCCTTACTTGCCATTATGGTAGAAAGAACATCCGGAAAATCGTTCCCTGAGTTCATGAAGGAAAGGATTTTTAAGCCTCTTAAGATGAACAATTCCTTAGTTTATGAGTTTAAAACAAAAATTCCAAACCGATCCATGGGTTTTGCTCGGGATGAAAATCATAAACTTTATTTAAATGATCAGAGTTCAACCAGTGCGGTTCAGGGGGATGGAGGTGTATATTGCTCAATAAATGATTATAAAAAATGGACTCATGGTATTTGGAATAATAGTCTGATTAACATGTCCGCGATCCTCTCAAGAGTAAACATTCCGATTAAAGAGGTAACCGGCAGTTATTACGGTCCGGGTTGGTTTTATTTTGACAAAGGCACCCCTGCCCTGTTTCATTCGGGAAGCACTTGTGGTTTTAGTACTTATGCGATAAATATCCCTTCCCGGAAAATATCGATCGTATACTTTTCAAATATTGCGGGAAATTCTGAGCCGTTTAAAAAAATACTTAATATTTTAAAAGATGACGGAATCAGCAGTCCCGCAGAAGTTTTTTCTTTACATCAGTTAACTCGTTAATTCAATCGATTTCAAGTCAAAAAATGGATTATTTCACCGATCAAACTTTTGAGAAGTTAAAATTTAATTTGGAACCCTTAGTTCGGGGAGAATATGAAAATTGCGTATTCAGGCATTGCGATTTTTCCAATTGCGACTTATCCGGAATTAAATTTACTGATGTTGAATTTTTTGCCTGCAATTTAAGTCTTGTTAAATTGGAGAATACTGCTTTGCGCGGAGTCAATTTTAGAGAATGTAAAATGCTCGGCCTCCATTTTGAAAATTGCAACCGGTTTGGAATGAACTTTAGATTTGAAAATTGCCAACTTAACCATTCTAGTTTTTATAAAACAAAAATCAATAAAACCACTTTTAGGAACTCTTCATTAAAAGAAGTTGATTTTACTGAAAGTAATTTGACCGATGCGGTATTCCAAAATTGCGATTTAGCCGGGGTATTATTTGAAAATACCATTCTTGAAAAAGCAGATTTTAGGTCTTCTGTGAACTATTCAATTGATCCGGAAAGAAATATAATCCTAAAGGCAAAATTTTCAATTTTGGAATTATCAGGACTCCTCGACAAATATGAAATTGAAATTGACCGAAGTATTTTATGAATTTCTTACACGATGTTTTTACATAGCAACAACATTCTTTTAGTTAAACTTGTATTATTAAGAATAGAGAATTAGACGCCTCAAATTACAATGAATCAAGATTTTTTAAATCAACTATTTCAAAAGCAACAGGATGCAGAATCTGTTCCTTCAAATAACGAGATTTCTCGATGGGCTATAGAATTGTTCGGATTACTTTATCCGGAACAGTCGAATAAAAGTCTGGAATCTATTGAGGAGTTAAAGCACGAGTTTAATAGGCTAGAAAATGAATTGTATCAAATGATGGAAGCCACCAATGCCTGTGTTAATTGTAATAATAAGAAACTTGCCAAAGACTTTTTTGCACAGGTTCCGGATTTATTTCGGATTTTAAATACTGACATTAAAGCTATTTTCGAGGGTGATCCTGCAGCGACAAGTGAATTTGAAGTAATCAGAGCTTATCCCGGTTTTTTTGCCATTTCCTTTTACAGGCTGGCACACGCCCTTTACAAATTAGGAGTTCCTTTATTACCCAGAATTTTCACAGAGTATGCGCACTCAAAAACCGGAATTGATATTCATCCTGCCGCAGAAATTGGTGAGTATTTTCATATAGATCATGGTACCGGCATTGTAATTGGAGAGACCTGCAAAATTGGAAATAACGTAAAATTATACCAAGGAGTAACCTTAGGTGCATTGAGCGTTCATAAAAGTATGGCAAATACAAAGAGACATCCAAGCATTGAGGATCGGGTTGTTGTGTATTCAGGTGCTACCATATTAGGAGGTGAAACCGTGATTGGGCATGATAGTATTATTGGTGGAAATGTTTGGGTAACGAAGAGTATACCCGCAGGGTCATCTGTTTACAATACTTCCGAAGTCGTAATATCGCGCGATACAACGAATAAAATTTAATAAAATGGCCGGTATAATCGATTTAGTAGGAAATACGCCATTGGTTGAAATCAGAAAACTGAACCCAAATCCAAAAGTTCAGATTTACGCCAAACTTGAAGGAAATAACCCCGGAGGAAGTGTAAAGGATCGGGCTGCACTCAATATGATCAGGAGTGCTATCGAACGTGGAGTCATTGGAAAGGGCTCTCAATTAATTGAAGCTACAAGTGGAAATACTGGCATAGCCCTCGCCATGATTGCATGTTTATTCGACCTTGAAATAGAACTCGTGATGCCCTCGAATTCTACGCGAGAACGTACACTAACCATGGAGGCATTTGGAGCCAAAGTCACTCTACTTGAAGGAATTGAATTGTGCCGTGATTATGCTGAAGAAAAGGCAGCAAAAGGAGAAAGTTTCTTGTTAAATCAATTTGCAAACCCTGACAATCCACTAGCTCATTACAAAACGACGGGACCTGAACTTTGGAGAGATACCAACCATAAAATTTCTCATTTTGTAAGTTCAATGGGTACAACCGGTACAATCATGGGTTGCTCACGGTATTTAAAGGAAAAAAATCCTGAAATACAGATTATTGGTTGTCAACCTACCGAGGATTCATCCATTCCGGGAATTCGACGTTGGCCTATTGAATACTTACCTAAAATTTTCGAACCTGAGCGGGTCGACCGAATCATTGATATTTCAGAAGCTGAAGCCACAGAAATGGCTAGAAAACTTGCAAAGATTGAAGGCATATTTTCGGGAATGAGTACCGGTGGAGCTGCCACCGCAGCCTTCAAACTAGCCTCAGAACTTGATGAAGGGTTAATCGTTTTTATAGCTTGCGACCGTGGAGACAGGTATCTGAGCAGTAATCTTTTTAGATAAGCCGTTAAAACCCTCAAAAACAAAACGCGGAGAAATTTCTACCAAGATTTAATCATCGATTCGGCAGTACCAATGGATATGAGTTACAAAAATTTACGATAAGAAAAAGATGCTTGGAACCCTTGGAAATTCAAAATTTTAATCATTAGTACCCTTTATGATGAAATGATTACCGGATTATCCAGGTTTAATAGTTAAATAGCCTGAGGTCGAATGTTAAAATAACCTGGGTCGGATATGAGTCGGGCAAAATACTATTTTATTGGATCTGATGACACTCCGGACGGGTATGTTTTGTTTTTTGAAAGCATTACCTCCTTATTACGCTTCATTTAGTCCTTTCCTTCGGATTATTTTCGGTTAGAAAGGGCACCTCATTTCAGATGATCCATATCCTGAAGATACCTCCATTGGCACGGTTTAGTTTACCAATAGCTGTTTTTCATCGGGACTGGCAGTCAGGTAATAGAAGCATAGGCCCTTTGAAACAAACCCGGGTGGCAGTCCTATCTTTTTTGCACTACTGAAACGAAGGATAACGATTATATTTCCCGCAAAAAAATAGGGCAGAACACGGGACTGGAATAAACTAAGAGCGCCAGGCCCTGCTTTCCAAAAGCCGAGAAAAATAATCAGGTTAGGGCAAGATGTCCTATCGATTTAAAATTAACTATCTAAAAATAAAGATTTAACCAAATGACTAGATTTATACAATGCGCTATAGGAAAAGCAGGTCGCAGATTGAAGCGAAGGTTCGAAGTTTTAATTCCCGGTTTCAGAATCCCGACGGTGCTTAGATCAAGATAGGCGGATGGCACGTTTGTATACTAGCTAAAAGCTTTTTAACCGGATTGACGAATATCTTTGATAATGGCTGTTTTAGCGTGTTTATCTATAATTTGATCAATAATCTGCTGAGTCATATCCGGATAATCCACAGTAATATACCGGTCGGTTTCGATCCAGTTATGGATAACCAGGTCAAACCTTTCGTTTAAATTACGAATGACCGGCACCCCCATTTCACTAAGTGCAGCTGCATTCAATTGCTGCTCATATTGGTTTTTCATCGGAACAACCAATAACTTTTTTTTCATGAATAAAGCTTCAGCCGGAGTTTCAAATCCTGCACCACAAAGTACCCCTTCAGAATTAGCCATACTCCTGATAAAACGTTCATTATGAATCGGCTGAACATTAACGTTCTTAATTTTGTAGAGTCTATGACTATGCTTTGAGAAAACATCCCAATTCACTGCCTTAAATTTAGTCAGTGTTCCAATCAAACGTGAATCGTCATATGCAGGTAAATAGACTGTATAATGCCCTTGGTTTTGAATTAAAGCTTCTCTAACTTGTTTTCTTATGACCGGCGTAAAAATATTTTCATCATAGGCCTTGAAATGAAAGCCATATTGGGCAGTATTTGGAGCATAGTTTTTTAGTATAATCTTGCCAAGAAGATCATGATGTTCAGTTTTAGGTGCATGATCTGCCAGAACCGCTGATTGATGGCTGAGGCCAATACATGGAATATTTTTAGCACTGCATGCCCATGCAGAAACCGGCTCAAAATCATTAAGAACAAGATCATAATCTTCAACCGGAACTAAGTTTATCTCCTTAACCAGCTTTCTGATACTTGATTTTATGCAAGTTTTCCAGATATCAACGCCTCCTGCCTTCCCAAAAATAAAACTGAGGCCCCTGAATTCATAACTAAGTTGAAATGGTAAAATAAGATCTCCCTGAATACCACTAACTAAAATATGAACGTCAGCATGCTTCATAAGACAAGGAATGATATCCATCGCCCGACTCAAATGCCCATTTCCTGTTCCCTGAATTGCGTATAGTATTCTCATTTGTCATGAAAATTGTATCAGCTAAATTGCGAAAAACTATTTAAAAGCTGACAATTGGCTTAAAAATGGTTTTATAAACACCTTGTCAGCCTGTAGTTCAAAGCTAAAACATTGCTGAATTATTGATTAAACAAATTAAAGACACTACATATTTTGTAAATTCGCGTCTTTATAATTAGCAAGTATGATAACCATAAGCGAATATTTTCAGGGTGCAGTTAAATCACTCGGGTACCAGTCACCTGAAGGAAAATCAACAATCGGAGTAATTGATATCGGAGACTATGAATTTGGAACAACCATGCACGAAACCATGTTGATTATAGAAGGTGAACTTGAAGTCTTACTGCCGGGTAAAGAAAACTGGGAAATCTTCAAAAAAGGAGAAGTTTTTGAAATCAATGCCTTTGAGTCTTTTAAAGTTCGTACCGCTGTTCAGACATCTTACCTATGTAAATATAGATAGCTTATCCATTGATAAATAAATACTTCCCTTTTCAATAGCAGGTTTATTTGTGTTCAACGAATTATAATTGGATTTAAATTGTTTATGGAAAACTATAAATGTAAACATGTTCATATCGATAACCAGGTAAATCAAGCATTGATCGCTTTTATTTTTTATAGGCCTCAGGATTCATACCGTATAATTTGAATTAATTATAAATTTATTTCTTACAATTTACTATTGGCCTAAGGGTAGGTGCGACCTGATAGCGTTCAAAATGGTTTTGCTTTTAAATTAACCTGAAATCGATTTACCATCTTGCCTGACTAAATTTAGCCTGATCATTTCTCTCAGCTTTTGGAAAGCGGGGTCTCTTGCTCCTGGCTTATTTCAGCCCCGTGTTCAACCCTATTTTTTTGCAGGCAAATGGAATCCTTATCCTAATATTTAGTAGGGCAAAAAAGATAGCGCTGCCTCCCGGGTTTGTTTAACCCGGAGCTTTATTCCATCGTAATGGACAGTCCGCCAAGATGGGAATAGGTAGGAGCTCCCGGCCTTTGCCACCATGAAGGTTCAATAGGCATCCTGAATTCCTCAAGATTGGACTGAGTACCCAAAAATGAAATTTAAATTATCAATTGCAGCTATTGGTAAAACTGCACCTTCGAGATTTCAGAAAAAGCTTACCTCAATCAACATCGATTTCTCTTACCTTTTGAGGGAATTGGAGTGCTGCATTCAAAATGATATTACGGATATAATCATTTTCAGGATAAGGAGTCAAATGACCTTTTAATAAACGTACATTGGCCTGTATCAAATCGGAAGAAATATAGCCCATTCCATAGAATTGTCCATTTTCGATCAATAAGCAACTCTTCTCATGGAAATTACGGCCTTCATCGATTAATATAAAACCCGGCAAGATCGAATTTAAGCTTATCAAAGCCTTTTTAACCCGTTCATTGTAGGTTTTAAAAGATTCACGCTGCTCACATGCTCCATAACAAGCTCCCTCACCAAAAAGGTTGCAGGAATACGTATTACGCTGAATAAAACAAAGCTTGGGGCAAAGATTAAATGTTGCAATCAGGTTCTTTATAAGTTTATACCCTTCCGACAGATTATTAAAGGTATGGTGAGGTTTAGAAAATTTTTTCTTTCGGTCAATCATCAGACGTAAATAGCCCTTTTGATCCTCAAATGAATACAAGCCGAATGAGTAGTCAAACTTCTTTAATGAGCGGTTATATGCAGGCCATAAACGTTTGATCTCAACAGCCTCCAGGATCAATGACATTAATTCATTACCACATTCCTGGAAGGTAATGTGATGAATTTCTCTTAAAAAATCCTGCTTTTGCCGACCAGGTTTATTATTGGTAAAATGACTGGCAACCCGCTTGCGAATATTTTTTGCTTTCCCGACATAGATGACTTTCAACTTTACGTTATGAAAATAATATATACCCGGAACGGAGGGTAGTTTATCCATGTCCTCTTTAGGAAGGTGTGCCGGTAAAGATTGTTCCCTGGATCTAATATTCAAAGTTTTCGCAATATGACCTTCTTTGTCTTGTTCAATTAACATTGAAAAAAGTTTAACAGTTGCCAAAGCATCACCATACGCACGATGACGATCCTGAATTTTAATTCCAATTTGTTGACATAATTTACCCAGACTATAAGAAGCCAATCCCGGAAGTATTTTGCGGCTTAAACGTACTGTACAAAGTTTTTTTGTTTGTAAGTTAAACCCCGCTACTGCTAAATGGAAATGAAGGAATGAAAAATCGAAATTGACATTATGAGCTACAAATACTTTATCATGTAAAAGCTCGTAGATTTTGGGGGCAAGCTCTTGAAATTTCGGAGCTTCACTGACCATTTCATCATTTATTCCGGTTAATGCCTGAATGTAAACAGGGATTGGAACTAAAGGATTGATTAATGAATTAAATTGCTCAATTTGCTGATGACCATCATGGATAATTATTGAAATTTCAGTGATACCATTGGCACTCGCATACCCACCTGTTGTTTCAATATCTACTACAGCAAACATCATGAAGAATTTTCTATCCATTCAAATATAGAAAGATTTGCAATTACTAACAATATTAGTATTTTAAATTGAATAGCGGGGCAGCATTCACCTATTTCTTCATTGGCCTTAGCAAATAGTCAGGACCATTACGTTTAATCTAATACCTGGTGGCCAAAAGAACACCTATCTTGTTCTATGGAAATCCCTTATGCTCATACCATAACAGATAATATTCCGGGAGATCACAAATAAGCCGATTCTTGAATTTAGCATAAGGCATTACTGTACTGACTAAATCTTTAAGTAGTTGAGGGTTCATCCTGCATTTTTATTGAAGTTTTTCTTTTATAAAATAGCAGCAGATAAATAAACCCTATGAACGCAGTGATTGCTGCTGTGTAGAAAATTAGAGGTATCCGGCTTACATCAGTAACATATAAACTACCTGCAAAGAATGCCCCCAATCCAATACCTGCTTCCAATGCAATATACATGGTAGCGACAGCCTTCCCACGATGTTTGGGATGACTAAGGTCAATGATCCAGGCACTAAGCGCCGGGGATAACATTCCGGTTGCAAAGCCATAGACCGCAGAACCTAACATCAGAACTAAGGGAGTATGAGCAATTCCGATTAAAACTTGGGATATCGCAAGAATTAAAAGTGATGCTTCAATGATACGAACTCTGCCAATTTTATCAGACATTTTCCCGGAGAGAAATCGAATCAATAATGAAGAAACTGTAAAAACCATGAAGAATAAACCCTTGTTGGGGACACCTAAGTGTTCTCCCCAGTCTGAAGTAACCGTAAGAACAATTCCGTAACTTAAATACGAAAGAAAGGTAATAAAAGCAGCCACCAAAACCCTTAGCTCAATCACTTCGGCTCGTTTTATGTGCATCATAGAAAATCGAAAAGATTCTTTATTCTGTAGCGTTTCCTTCATGTTCATCAATATAATAATCGATAGCAGTGCAAAAACTGATGAACAATAAAACATGGCATGGATAGAGAATAATTCGGTGAGAGCACTGCCAATTGCCGGACCAATAGCTAATCCGGTACTAAAAAATACACCATGAATACCCATCGCCTCTCCCCATCGATTGGCAGGAACTATATCTGCAACGTAAGCTGCGGTAGCAGTTGGTTTAAAGCCAGTAGAAAAACCATGAAATAATCTTAGCCATAAAAACCCCGCTACACTTGTCAAAATCGGATATAGTAAGCCACAAACCACGCATACAAGAGAACCAACTGCCATAACCGGCACACGACCAATCTTATCCGTCAACTTACCACTAAAGGGTCGGGACAAACCCGCAGAGAGTGTAAAAAGTGCAATGATATAGCCCTTATATTCTGCTCCTCCCAAACTTGTAAGGTATGCCGGCATCTCCGGTATCAACATGTTGAAACTTGCCGAAAAGAAGAAGGAACTTAAGCATAAAAGTGCAAATTCAATAGTATAAATAGGATGCTTGTTACCTGACATTGGATTGAAAATTGCAGTCTAAAGTAATGAGAATTTCAATCATTATTATTTAAATCAAATAGCATCGAACAAAATCATCAATCTAACCTGAGCTCGATACATGGAAGATAAAGAAATACCCATATCCTGGTTCTCAAGCCGCTCCGGAGGCGTGTGATTTAATTTTGGAAAGCATTGCCTACGTGTTATCGCTTCCTTTAGTCCTTTCCTACGGAGTATTTCCGGCAAGAAATACTACCTGATTTCAGATGATCAGTAGCCGGAAGATAATCCTCCGGCAAGGTTTAGTTTACCCGCTGCTATTTTTTATCGGGAGGGGCAGTCCGGTAATAGCACTATAGGCCTTGTGAAGCAAACCCGGGTGGCAGCCCTATCTTTTTTGCATTTCTGAATGTTAGGTGAGCTATTCAACTTTCGGCAAAAAAATAGGCCAGAACACGGGACTGGAATAAGCCAGGAGCAACAGACCCTGCTTTCCAAAAATGGATAAAAATAATCAGTCTCCGGCAATAGCTTAAATCGATCTCAGGTTAATTTACAAGAAAGTCAAAACAAGCTACTCAGGAATTTAACCGCTGGCAAAGGCCTGGATTTATGGTCAGATATTTCGTCAGAAATTAAAAATTAATTCTATTAAGAATTTGGGAGGCTTTTACAGCACTCTACCGGAATACATTTCACAATTAAAAGTTCTTAACTTTAAATTAACGTTAAAATAACATATCTTTGCAGGCTTAAAAAAAAGAAGTTTATGTCTGAGCAAAGAACTATAGTAAGTGTTTGGAAAAA
>VGGW01000095.1 GCA_016868395.1 Bacteroidota bacterium
ATCTGAACAAATGGACCATATTTGCCAATCCTTACAGAAATTTTCTTTCCGCTTTCAGGGTCAATACCCAATTCTCTTTCTCCACTGGCTCGGTTTGCAGTTTGAAGCGTATTTTCAACTTCGATATGAAAAGGATTGTAAAAGGAGCGGAGCATTTCTGTCCAGTTTTTTAAACCCTGCGCAATTTCATCGAATTCTTTTTCAACTTTAGCTGTAAAGTTGAAATCCACAATACCTTTAAAATGCTCAACAAGGAAGTCGTTCACTATCGCACCGATATCTGTAGGAAATAGCTTATTTTTTTCCGCCCCGGTATTTTCGGATTTAGTGGTACGATTGATTTTTCCATCTTTCAGATTAATCACCTTAAAATCTCGTTTTTTACCCTCCCGTTCTTCTTTTAGGACATACCCTCTATTTTGTATCGTTGAAATTGTTGGGGCATAGGTGGAAGGCCTGCCAATACCCAGCTCTTCCAGTTTTTTAACCAAACTGGCTTCGGTATAACGTGAAGGAGGTCTTGAATATCGCTCTGTGGCGTTCATTTCCCGTAAATTTACTTGCTGATTTTTATTCAATGGAGGTAGAATTGAGTTTTCATTTTCATCATCTAAATTGATGTCAATGTCTTCCTCGTCTTTGGATTCAAAGTAAACTTTCAGAAATCCATCAAATTTCATAACCTCCCCATTCGTCACAAATTCTTCGGGTCTTGTAGAAATATCAATTTTGGCGGTTGTTTTTTCAAAGGTTGCATCAGCCATTTGGGAGGCGATAGATCGCTTCCAAATCAGTTCATAAAGACGCTGTTCGGATGAATCACCACTAATCCGGTGCTGTTCGAAATAGGTAGGACGAATGGCTTCATGCGCTTCCTGGGCACCGGCAGATTTAGTTTTGAACTTTCTTAAGTGATGATATTTTTCACCATATTCAGTGGTGATTTCAGCCGCCGCCGCAGTTAATGCAGTCTCAGATAAATTAACCGAATCGGTACGCATGTAGGTTATTTTACCACTTTCATATAATTTTTGAGCTACAGACATGGTTCTAGCCACTGAAAAACCTAGTTTTCTGCTGGCTTCTTGCTGGAGCGTTGAGGTGGTAAAAGGTGGGGCCGGACTTCTTTTTGTCGGTTTAGTTTCTAAACTTTTAACAGTATAAATCGCATTAATACAATCCTTTAAGAAATTTTCGGCTTCCAATTCTTTTTCAAAACGTTCAGTTAATTCGGCTCTGAAAATTTCTTTTTGGATGTCAGTAGAAAATATAGCTACAACGCGGAATGCGGCATTTGCTTTGAATTTATTTACCTCTCGTTCACGCTCCACAATCAGCCGGACAGCAACCGACTGCACCCGGCCGGCAGATAGAGAAGGTTTTACTTTTTTCCATAATACAGGAGATAATTCAAAACCAACCAAACGATCTAAAACTCTTCGAGCCTGTTGAGCATAAACTAAATTATAATCTATTTTCCTCGGTTTTTCTATGGCAGTAAGAATCGCATTCTTTGTTATTTCATGGAATACAATACGTTTGGTCTTATCTTCTTTTAACCCAAGGGTCTCAAATAAATGCCAGGAAATTGCCTCCCCTTCGCGGTCTTCATCCGATGCCAGCCAGACCATCTTTGCATCTTTGGCCAATTTTTTTAATTCATTGACTACGTTTTTTTTGTCTGAAGGAACTTCATAGCGTTGTTCAAAATTGTTATTCACATTGATCGCATCATCAGTCTTGATTAGGTCGCGAATATGGCCATAACTTGATTTGACCAGAAAATCTTTTCCGAGATATCCTTCTATGGTTTTGGCTTTTGCCGGTGATTCAACAATGAGTAAATTTTTGGCCATTAAATTCCTTGATATTTTGCAAATAAAGGGATTATAAAAGGGAAAGCCAAATATGGATTCGAAAAAATCTAGTAAACGGAGTTGCAGATTTTAATGATTATAAGACAATATCAACTTTGTAAGAAAAGAATCAGACTAGGAATCCACCTCCAATCAAGTCATTTTCTTCATAGAAAACTGCCGACTGTCCCGGCGCAATTCCGGATACTGAATGATGAAAATTAATCTTGATGAATTCACCTTCCTGGCTTAGGGTGCTCATGGTACCTGAATCCTTATACCTAATTTTGCTCACAGCTTCGATAGGTTCTGTTAAGTGCTCATATTTCACCAGATTAATATTTCTGACCAATGCCTCCGATTGCTCCAGTTCGTCTACCGTGCCCAACATTACGGTATTGCTTTCAGCTAGAATCCGTGTTACAAACATGGGATGACCAAAAGCTATTCCTAAACCTTTGCGCTGTCCGATGGTATAATAGGGGTATCCCTGATGTTTTCCAACAATGCGACCATCACTGAGCATGAAATTTCCAGGACCAATTCGTTCATCGAGATCTTGAACCTTATTTCGTAAAAATGCCCGGTAATCATTATCCGGCACAAAACAAATCTCATAACTTTCTGATTTGTTTGCCAGTTCTAATTGACCCATATCTTTTGCCATTTGCCTGATCTCTGATTTGGCAAAACTTCCCAGAGGAAATTGAGTACGTGCTAAATTTTTCTGAGACACCCCCCACAGCACGTAGGACTGATCTTTGTGCTCATCTTTTCCTTTGGAAATTACATATCTACCATTATCCTGTTGACGAATATTGGCATAATGCCCTGTGGCAATAAACTCACAATCCAATTTATCAGCACGTTTTAGTAAGGCTTCCCACTTGATATGGGTATTACACAGGACACAAGGGTTGGGCGTTCTGCCGGCGATGTATTCATCCACGAAATTATCGATCACAAAGTCTCCAAACTCTGACCGAATATCTAGAATATAATGAGGGAAGCCATAAGCTACCGCCAAGGCACGGGCATCATTGATGCTATCCAAACTACAACAACCGGTTTCTTTTGATGTGCCACCGGAGGAAGCATAATCCCAGGTTTTCATGGTCAGTCCAATGACTTCATAGCCCTGTTCATGCAGCATGACTGCAGCCACTGAACTATCCACTCCGCCACTCATTGCAACCAATACTCTTCCTTTTTTACTCATTGAAATTCCAGACTATGATAGCCTTTTGGCTAATGCATGCAAAGATAGGGATTTTGTGCATTTTGATGGTCAGACCGGGGTAAATTATAGATAGGTACCCGATAGGAGATTTTAAATTAGCTTTAATCTTTGCGCTTTATGCTTTCAACGTATAAATACTGTTTTAACATTGACAAACTCTCTGATACCATACTGTCCAAGCTCCCTTCCAAATCCTGATTGCTTGATTCCTCCAAAGGGTAGTCGACTGTCTGATTTGACCATTGTGTTGACAAAACAAGACCCTGCCTCAAGACGAAAAGATGCAATTTTTTCGGCTCGTTTTAAATTCCTGGAAAAAACTGCAGCACCCAATCCGAATGAAGTGTCGTTGGCGATTCTAATGGCATCTTCTTCATCAATTGCCGAAATAATTGCAGCAACAGGGCCAAAAAGTTCTTCCTCATAAGCCGGCATTCCTTTTTTTACCTTTGTCAGCAGGGTAGGAGGATAGAAGGAATAAGACCCTGCCGGAATAGTTCCGCCAAGTATACATTTGGCGCCCATTTCAATACTTTTTAATACTTGCTGATGAAGCTCATCTCTTAGATCCGGGCGTGCCAGTGGACCGATATCGACCTGATTATCGAATGGATCAGCCATGATTTTAGTTGACATTTTCAGTTTAAAGAGTTCCGTGAATTCCATCTCCACAGATTTTACAACGATAAATCGTTTGGCTGCAATACAACTTTGGCCACTATTAATCAATCGGCTATTGACGCATATTTCAGCAGCAAGCTCCAGATCTGCATCTTCCAAAATCAAATAGGCATCGCTTCCACCAAGCTCTAAAACTGATTTTTTAAGTAAGGATGCTGCTTTTGAGGCTACTATTTTCCCTGCTTCGGTACTTCCCGTAAAGCTAATTCCCTGAACAAGTGGATTTTCTATCACTTGTTCCACTTCATGACCCTGAATCAGCAGATTTCGAAATATATTTTCCGGAAATCCGGCTTCAATAATTATACTTTCAATTTCAATAGCACAGCCGAACACATTGGAAGCATGTTTTAATAATACCGCATTGCCGGCCATCAGACTGGGTGCAAGAAATCGAAAAACTTGCCAAAAGGGGAAATTCCAGGGCATCACTGCCAAAATGATTCCCAAAGGTTGAAAGCTTACATAGCTTTTGGTAGCGTCGGTCTTAACCCAATCATCTTTTAGGAATTGTTCTCCATTCTTGGCATAATATTCACAAACTTCAGCGCATTTTTCAATTTCTAAACGCCCTCCCTGAAGGGGCTTTCCCATTTCAAGGGCCATTAATTTCGCAAGTTCTTCCTTCCTATGCCGGAGTATGACTGCCACTTTATTCAAAAGCTCATTTCTTAGGCTCCAGGGATATTTTTTCCAATTTTCCCAGGCATAATGCGTGTCGGTAATGATTTTATTCACTTCTTCTGACGTGTGGATCTGGTAGGATTGAATTATTTTTCCGTTAGCAGGATTTATTGAAGGAATGGTCATATGGCAGAATTGGGGCTACTGTATTGTTGTAAAATTAACCCATTACTGATTCAGGAAACTATTTATTATTTAATTTTTTGATCAAATCAATCTCCTCCTGTCTATAGGCTCGACCATCCGGCCAAAATAGATCATGAAACCATAATTCAGGCTGTGCTCCATCCTTTATCGGTTTGTCCCAGGCATATATGGTGTTGGTTTTGCCGGCTACTAGCCCCCAATTAATTGCCCCAATATTCTCTTTTTTAAGCATAGGCATAGTATTTGCAAAGGTGCTATTATTGGTTCTGGCCATATATTCAGTACAGATTAAGGGTCTTCCATGTGTTTTTAATACTTGAAATGCCCTTTTATGCCAATCGGCTGATTCATAATCGTGATAGGTGATGACATCCGAATTCAGGATCTGAAATACATTTAATTTTTCAAAATCCCACCTCCATAGACCTACGGATAAAGGTTGATCGCGGTTTACACTCCTTGCCCATTCAAAAACCCTGCTAAGCAGAGGCAGAGAGGTTTCAAGTTTCCCTGAATTCCCCGGTTCGTTGTATAAGTCCCATAGAAGGATACGTTTATCTTTCGCAAAATGGCCTAAAATATCTTTAACATAGGTTTCAAGTGCAGGAAAGTTCTCAAGCTCTTTGTAATTGGGATCGCCCGGATCCTGTACCCATCCGGAGTTATGTACTCCGGGTTTTGGAGCAGGTTGTTTGCCAATGAAGCCAATTTTGTTCCAGCAATCATCGAAAAAAACGAAAATGGTTTTTATTTTGTGTTGATTAGCAATGCTGAGATATTGGTTTATTCTATTTTTAAAGCCTGCCGGATCTTGTTTATAGGCCAAACTATGTAAATAAACACGCATGGTATTGAAGCCGATTCCTGAGGCCCAACCCAGTTCCCGGTCAATCGTTATTGGATCAAAAGTAGAGGCTTGCCACATCTCCAGTTGATTGATTGCTGAACTTGGAATAAAATTCGCTCCATTAATCCATGAATTCTCCTTTTGCCAGGCTTGAGCCCTTTCTATACTCCATTTTCCTGCAATTTGAGCGGTACTTTCGAAGGTTATTACGGTCAAAATTACTACGATAATGATTGATCTTGTTTTCATCTGTCTGCCTAGTGTTTTTTAATGGTGATGAAACGATGGTGATTTGATAATTATACCCTAAGGGTATTGGCTAAATCATGATGGTTTCACCAGCTTTTAATTAAAATTATTCAAAGTTGGTAATCAATGCTTTTAATTCATCTGTTGATATTTTTTTTGTCAATTTAAGAGCATTTTTGGGAAGATGAAAATTTCCAGAAAAAGGCTTTGGCAGTTTTGCTCTTTAATTGAGGAAAATTTGGGTTATTCCCCAAGTCATAAGTTAGCTTTCATAACATCCGAATTTTACTGATATTTCAGTATATTAATCTTAATAAAAAGTCATTTTTCATCCTTGGGATGGCATTTCAGACTTGATGCAATCTTATTTTTTCCAATTTAAAAAGAATTTATATTTAAAAATCTGTTAGATATTTCGTTAATTGTCATTAATTGCTCATTTAAACAGTCATTTTTTTAAAAAAATAGCATCAAATCAATAGTCAATATAGAAAATGGAAAATCATTATTACAATGCCGGTGACCTCAGTAAATTTGGAAATATCGCCGAGTACCAGAAAGATTTGGCCGACAAATTCTTTACTTATTACGGAGAAGTATTCAAAGACAGTCATCTATCGGCCAAGGAAAAATCACTGATCGCCCTGGCAGTTGCACACGCTGTTCAATGTCCCTATTGCATTGATGCTTACAGCAGTGATGCTTTTGAAAAGGGTTACAGTGAGGCTCAGATGATGGAGGCGGTACATGTCGCTTCTGCTATTAAAGGGGGAGCTGTGCTTGTTCACGGAGTACAGATGATGAACAAGGTTAAGGAAATTGGAATGTAATTTCGGACTATGATTAAATCCCTGAAAGTATTGCAACATCCCTTAGCGGATTCGGAAAATCAGCTTGAGGTGCTTGGAAATTCCCTCTTGAATCAACAGCCCACATTTAAACAAAAACTGGAGCAAAACGGAGTTCATCCACTTCGAGCCTCCGGTATTGATGTTTTGCAGCTGAATCTCGGAAAAATGTGCAATCAAACTTGTAAACATTGTCATGTTGATGCCGGTCCTGATCGCAAGGAAATTATGGATCGCTCCACTATGCAGTGGTGTCTGGATGTTCTCCAAAAAACTGATATTAATATCGTGGATCTTACGGGTGGTGCACCTGAGCTAAATCCTGATTTTCGATGGTTTGTGGAGCAAATAAGGAATCTGGGTAAGCAAGTGATGGTCAGATGCAATTTAACCATCATTCTTGCAAACAAGCGCTTCCATGATCTTCCGGATTTCTTTAAGAAGCATCAGGTCGAGGTAGTTTCTTCTTTACCTGGGTTTACACAAGACAGGACCGACAGACAACGTGGTGAAGGGGTATTTGAAAATTCAATTAAAGCATTACAAATGCTGAATCAAGTGGGTTATGGTCAAATAGGAAGCGGTTTGATATTGAATTTAGTTTATAATCCGGCCGGTGCTTTTCTTCCACCCTCACAAACGGCACTGGAGAAGGAATATAAAATCGAACTCTCATCCAGATATGGTATTGTATTTAACCAGCTTTTCGCAATCACCAATATGCCGATAAGTCGTTATCTCGATTATTTACTGAGTTCAGGAAATTACAACCGCTACATGGATAAGTTGATCTCGGCATTTAACCCGGCATCAGTTCAGAATTTAATGTGTAGGAATACCCTTTCTGTAGGTTGGGATGGTTTCTTGTATGATTGCGATTTTAATCAAATGCTCGATTTGAAAGTAGCTGAACGAAGGGTTCAGCATATTTCTGAATTTAACTTGGACATACTAAAAAATAGGGCAACTGTAGTAAATCAGCATTGTTTTGGATGTACAGCCGGTGAGGGTTCAAGTTGTGGAGGAAGTCTGCTAAATTAAAATGGCTAACCTCAGCACAACAGCTTTAGTTATTTTCGTCAGAAATCCTGTTTTTGGACAGGTCAAAACACGTTTGGCAATGGATATAGGTGAGGAAAGAGCTCTTGAAATTTATATTGAGTTACTTCAGCATACCCTTGAAATTACCAGAAAATTAAGATTTAGAAAGTTTGTTTATTATGCTGATGAAGTCAGTGATTATGACCTTTGGAGTGTTCCAGGCTATACTAAAAGAAAACAAAGCGGAAATAACCTCGGAGAACGGATGTTAAATTCATTCAAAGAGCTTTTTGATCAAGGTTTTACCCAGATTATAATAATTGGTAGCGACTGTTTACAATTAAGAACGGAAACGCTTGAGCAAGCAGTAGCCTTGCTCGAATCCAACAATGCTGTTATAGGACCTGCACGAGATGGTGGGTATTACCTTCTTGGATTAACTAAATTTTATCCTGATTTGTTCATCAACAAGCCATGGAGTACAGATAAGGTTTTTGCAAAAACAATTTCTGATTTCAAGAAACAGGCTATCTCATACGCCTTGTTGGAGGAGCTCAGGGATATAGATACTGTGGCAGACCTCATGGATAATGGAATTTCCATTTTTGGAACAGTTCAGATCTCAACAAGAGCTCAACTTATTTAAAGGGGGTACCTGACTAAATCTTGCCCAGGATAAGCTTAAATTCAATAATTTTTCTTTTTTAGAAAGCAAGGTTTGTGCCTCCACGGTTCTGACAGCGCCGTGTTATGCTCTTGTTTTTTACAACCGATTCAAAAGCCAGTGCTGACTAGTGGTTATAATTGCTGGTCTCCCAAAGAGAAACTTTAGTAGCATATTACAGGGACATCCATTTATCTTTGTTCCTGGCTCTTGTTACCAGACTCCTGCTGCTATTTAATAAAATTCTCGTACAAACTATTCACACCTGCCCTCAGAACATCATTAATACCATTTGTATAAGCCGGGTTGCTACCGTTCGTAATTACAACAAAACCAAATTTCTCTTTGGGATGGAAAAACATGGCACTATACAAACCATAGGCAGAACCGGTATGACCAACCATCTTTTTCCCCAGTATCAGGTCATCAAGATTTGTCAGGGCTAGGGCATAACCTTCTTCATCAGCAATCTTGGTCTGCATCAGTTTTGCACTCTTTTTCGATATAATTCTTATGCCTTTAAACTTACCCATATTCATGTGCATGCTCATGTATTTCGCCAGGTCGTTGGCAGAAATCTTCATTCCCCCGGTTGGTGAGAAAATAGGGGTAGAATAGCCCATGGTATAATTCCTTATTTCCTCACGTCTGGAAATATAGGCTGCCGGGGAGGGTTTGAAGGTCTTTGCTTTGGCATCATATTCATGCAAGGTTACAAAACGGCTGGCATCCAGTGAATCAACATTGTAACCACCATAAAGTCCGAGCTTACTTAAGATATGATTTTTAACATAATTATCGAAACGTTCACCAGAGGATTTTTCGACTACCGTTCCTACCATGTTGAAGTTCAGATTGCAATACTGATAGCCGGCTCCCGGTGCATAATCATTGTAGCATTTCTCCCAATCCTTATTCTTAGCAGGGTTGATTACATCCAAGGTGAAATATCCCTGAGAATCATTTATACTCGAGGTATGCGAAAGCATCATTTTGAGCGTTATCACTTGATCAGGAAATTTTGGATTCCTGACTTTAAAGCCGACTAAATCACTGATATCATCATTCAGTGAAAGTTTTCCGGCTTCGATAAGCTGCATTATGGATGTAGCAGAGAAAGATTTAGAGATTGATGCAATTCGGAATATATCTGAATCAGTCAGAGGAGCCTTGGTGTTAATATCCTTTACACCAAAAGAATGGGTGTAAATGATCTCGCTTTTTTTTACTACAGCAACAGAAAGGCCCACCACATCGAGTTTTTTCATGATTTCGCGTAAATCGGCTTCCGCTTTTTCATTTTGAGCATGGCTGGATAGTGAGCAGAACAAAAGCAAAGCGATTGATAAAATTTTTATGGAAAATGTCTGAGTCATGGTTGTAATTTTTAATAAATCTATAAATATTTTCACTAGTCTTCGGGGTAATTTTTTATTAAGGCTTAGTTAGGCGGCAGAATTGGAACTCTTGGCATATTTTGGAAAGAGGGTATTTTATTAATGATTGTTTATTTTAATCTCAGGTTAAGGCGGATCGCTCAATATAGCGCGCCTTTGGGCGGGTTGTAATCGGCATGATTCAATTCGGACTTCAGCGGCATATACAGGAGGTTAGAAAATAACCAAACCTGGGGCTTCAACGCCGACACCATTTAATCGGGCTGAAGTACGAAGCGGGTGTTCCGGTAAAAACGGTTTATTTTGGGCTGAAGCCCGGAATATTCCCCTTGTATACCCCTCTTAATAGCGGGGCTTTCTTTTTAAAATCAGGAATAAGTCCTTCAGGATCCTGTATTAAAGGATAGTTTTAAATATTTTATTTTTACCGGACACCAATGAATAAACTTATAACAATTTGGTTATAATTATTTTTTTTCTATATTAGAACGTTTTATAATTAACCCCAAAAAAAATCTATGAAAAAAAACTTACTAATAATTTGTTTTTTGCTAATTAACTTTTCCGTAACAATAGCTCAGGATAGAACTATTTCAGGAAAAGTAATAGCAGCAAACGACGGTTTACCCTTACCCGGAGTAAGCGTAACCGTAAAAGGTGCTAATATTGGTACACAAAGTGATGGAAGTGGTAATTTCAAACTAACTGTACCCAATAGTGCAACCACTCTGGTATTCCGATATATTGGTTTTGACAAGCTTGAAGCGGATATCACTTCCAATATGTCAATCGCATTAAAGGAAAGCCAAAATCAACTCTCTGAAATTGTTGTGACCGGTTACAGCTCAATTAGCCGATCT
>VGGW01000096.1 GCA_016868395.1 Bacteroidota bacterium
AACTACCTCGACCAACTTACAGCCACCGTAGCAGCACCCAGTGCATATTCAAGAACCAGATCCCAGCCAATGATCCAAGCCATGAATTCTCCCATTGTTGCATAAGAGTACGTATAGGCGCTACCGGCAACAGGTATCATAGAGGCAAACTCTGCATAACATAAACCGGCAAACGCACAGGCAAAGGCAGCAAGTGCAAAGGAGACGGTTACTGCCGGGCCTGCATTTTCTGCAGCTGCTATTCCGGTTAATGAAAATAAACCAGCCCCAATGATTGCCCCGATTCCGAGTGCAATCAAATTTAAACTACTTAGTGAACGTTTTAACGTACCTGCACCCGTTTCATTCGATTCGAATAGTAACTGTTCGATAGATTTTTTATGGAACATTTGAATTGGTTTAGTAAATAGTTATTGTTAAAATTATGATGTCTGATTTCAAACCTAATTATTTTATTCGGAAACAGAAAGCCTGTCAATTTATTATGTTCATTTGAGCTTTAATAATTAAAAAAGAAAGGTTTTGAAAAGCTTTACAATCAAAAAAGCAGAAGAAATTTGATTAAATCTTCTTCTGCTTTTTGCTTTTATTAATTATCTGCTGAAAGAGTTAGTTTTGTTGATTAAGGTATCAATTGTAATATTTCCGGATGGGTCAGTTGTCTTGACGATTTTAATTTCTTTTCTGACTTCGACATTTACATGATGCGATGTTCCTTCTGAAATATGTGGTGCTATGATGAGTGAAACAATCGACATCAGCTTAATAAGAATGTTCATTGATGGCCCGGAGGTATCTTTGAATGGATCTCCTACCGTATCACCTGTTACCGAAGCTTTATGCGGTTCTGATTTTTTATAATACATTTCACCGTTAATTTCAACTCCTGCTTCAAATGATTTCTTTGCATTATCCCAGGCACCACCTGCATTGGATTGGAACATTCCCATCAAAACACCCGAAACGGTAACCCCTGCAAGTAATCCACCTAGTACTTCAGGCCCAAAAATAAATCCAATAATTATCGGAACAATTAATGCAATAGCACCCGGAAGCATCATTTCGCGAATAGAAGCTTTAGTTGATATGGCTACACATTTTTCATATTCAGGCTTTGCTTTGTATTCCATAATGCCCGGAATTTCACGGAATTGCCTTCTAACTTCATTGACCATGTCCATGGCCGCTCTACCGACCGCAGAAATACATAATGCCGAAAAGATAAATGGAATCATTCCCCCTACAAAAAGTCCGGCAAGAACATCAGCTTTGTAAATATCGATACGATCAATACCGGCTACGCCGACGAATGCGGCAAATAAAGCTAATGAAGTTAGTGCGGCAGATGCAATGGCAAAACCTTTACCTGTTGCGGCAGTTGTATTACCAACCGCATCTAAATTATCTGTTCGTTCCCGAACTTCCGGTGGAAGACCGCTCATCTCAGCAATTCCGCCTGCATTATCAGCAATTGGTCCGAATGCATCAATTGATAATTGCATAGCCGTTGTAGCCATCATTCCAGCAGCAGCAATGGCAACACCATAGAAACCTGCAAAATAGAACGAACCATATATACCACCGGCAAGTACCAATATTGGCAAAACTGTGGATTCCATGCCTACGGATAATCCTGAAATAATATTGGTGGCATGCCCTGTAGATGATTGTCTAATGATGCTTAAAACCGGTCTTTTGCCCATTGCAGTATAATACTCAGTAATTAAACTCATCAGAGTTCCAACAACCAGTCCGACAACAATTGCGTAAAAAACATCCATTTTGCTAAACTCAAAACCGCGGATGACCATATTATCAGGTAACATCCAACGTACTGCAAAGAAGGAAACAATCGCTGTTAAAATGATGGAAGACCAATTCCCCATATTCAGGGCATTTTGAACACTATCGGTTTCTTTACTAATTTTAACAAATGCGGTCGCTACAATAGATAAAATAAGTCCGATACCCGCAATCAGCATTGGTAAAAGAATGGGCGCAATACCACCAAAGTTATCAACCGAGGTTATTTCACGACCGAGAATCATTGTTGCCAGTATTGTTGCAACGTAAGATCCGAAAAGATCCGCACCCATACCTGCCACGTCTCCTACGTTATCTCCAACGTTGTCGGCAATGGTAGCCGGATTACGTACATCATCTTCAGGGATACCTGCTTCAACTTTACCTACTAAATCAGCACCAACATCAGCAGCCTTAGTATAAATACCACCCCCAACACGAGCAAAAAGTGCAATTGACTCTGCACCGAGCGAAAATCCGGCAAGAACCTCAAGGGCCTTCTCCATTTCTTTTCCATTCACACTTGCACCTGTATTGATTACATAAATTTGATAAAATACAATAAACAAACTGCCTAATCCAAGGACTGCAAGACCGGCTACTCCAATACCCATCACACTACCACCAGTAAATGATACTTTTAAAGCCTTAGCTAAACTCGTCCTTGCAGCTTGTGTCGTGCGAACATTTGCTTTGGTCGCGATATTCATTCCGATATACCCCGCAAGCGCAGAGGTAAATGCACCAATAATGAATGAAATTGCAATAACCCAGCTGGATGTTTCCACCAGGGTACCTGAATAGGCCAATAACAAGGCTGAAATTGCCGAGAAATATCCGAGTACTTTCCATTCAGCTTTCAAAAAAGCCATGGCGCCATCTGCAATATAACTGGAAAGTCTTTGCATGTTTTCATCTCCGGCATCTTGTTTACTAACCCAGGCTGATTTTAAAGCCATTATTATGATTCCAAAAATACCCATTGCAGGTATTAAATAAATTAAATTGTTTTGTAAAAACTCCATAGAAACCGCTATTTTTTACTGCTTTTTTTTCTTTAATGAACGGCAAAAATAGCAGGCTTATTCTATTAATCAAACTTTGAATTTCATAATGTTGTATTATTCCAGCCATTTTAGAATAATTAATTCATGGATACATTGATTATGAGACAGTTTTCATCTTAATTATTTACAGAATTTAAACTTTTTTTTTGTGTTTTGAAAGAATAATTCGGGTTAAGTTGAATTAATTAGTGAGTAGGTATTAAATTACCGTAAGTTTATTCTGAATTCTAATTTTTATGACAATGAATGAAGTAAACGAGCAACATGAAATGAAACGTGAACTAGGTTTACTGGATGCAACCTTGCTTGTGGCTGGAAGTATGATCGGTTCAGGTATTTTTATCGTTGTAGCTGATATTACGCGGAATGTAGGATCCGCAGGTTGGTTGATTGCGGTATGGCTGATTACCGGTCTTATGACCTTAATTGCAGCCATGAGCTATGGAGAGTTAAGCGCTATGTTTCCAAAGGCAGGAGGGCAATATGTCTATCTCAAGGAGGCATATAGTCCTTTGGTTGGATTTTTATATGGTTGGAGCTTCTTCGCAGTGATACAAACAGGTACCATTGCCGCGGTTGGGGTCGCTTTTTCAAAATTTACAGCCTACCTATGGCCGGCTGTCAATGAAGATATTGTATTATTCAATTTGGGATCTATTACGGTATCACCGGCGCAGGTTCTGGCAATCATAATAATTTTTTTACTGACTTACATCAATACAAGAGGGGTAAAGAGTGGAAAGATTATTCAAACTTCATTTACTATGACTAAGCTTTTAAGTTTGTTTGGCTTAATCATCTTTGGCTTTATCATGCTTAAACCTGAAATATGGGCGGCAAATTGGGATAATCCATGGACTTTGCAAAAATTAAATGCCGATGGAACTTTTGAATCCTATGCGTTGGTAGCCGCTTTAGGTGCACTTGCAGCCGCAATGGTGGGTTCTATTTTTAGTAGTGATGCCTGGAACAATATCACTTTTATTGCCGGTGAAGTGAAAAATCCGAAACGAAATATTGGATTGAGTCTATTTTTGGGCACGCTCACTGTTACCATTATTTACGTTTTAGCCAATTTGGTTTATATTGCTGTTTTACCATTGTCCGAGATCGCGGTGGCAGATAAAGACAGGGTAGCTGTTGCCGCCTCCGGTATAATTTTTGGTAATGTAGGCACTATAATTATCGCTTTGATGATAATGATCTCCACTTTTGGTTGTAATAATGGCTTAATTCTAGCAGGTGCAAGAGTTTATCACACCATGGCAAACGATGGTTTATTTTTCAAGAAAACTGCATCTTTAAATAGGCATGCGGTACCCGAATTCGGCTTATGGCTACAATGTATCTTGGCATCCATTCTTTGTCTGAGTGGTAGGTATGGGGATTTATTGGATATGATTTCTTTTGTGGTTGTTATATTTTATGTTCTTACTATTATTGGTATTTATATTCTAAGAATAAAACGTCCTGATGCGGAAAGGCCTTATAAAGCTTTTGCTTACCCGGTTCTTCCTGCAATTTACGTTCTGATGGGGATCTGTTTTTGCACTTTATTGATAATATATAAACCAAATTTTACTTGGCCCGGACTGATTGTTGTTCTCAGCGGAGTTCCTATTTTTTACATGTGGAAAGCTTATGGCAATAACGATTTTTAAGCGTTCATAGTCAAAAATCAATGTCTGGGATTTTTAATGCTCTTGCTTTAAAATAAGTGACTAATGCCTTTAAATCATTGATTTTTATCATCTTATTTTCACAATCACTTTGGCATCTTTGTATAAATTAAAGACAAATGTTATGGGAAGTTTAAACGACAAGGTTGCAATTATTACCGGCTCAGGGTCGGGAATAGGAAAGGCAACAGCAATTTTGTTTGCACGAGAAGGAGCTAAGGTTGTTGTTTCTGATATTCATGACGAAAATGGAATCGCAGTCCTTTCAGAAATTTCGAAATCAGGGGCGGAGGCTATTTTTATCAGGGCTGATACCAGTAAAGTTGATGACAATCGGAATTTAGTTTAACAAACCCTTAATCAATACGGGGAATTACACATTGCGGTAAACAATGCTGGAATTGCCGGACCGCTGGGTATGGTTGCGGATTACCCGATTGAGGGTTGGCAACAGGTTATTGAAACCAATCTTAGTCGAGTTTTTTATGGAATGAAGTATCAAATTCCTGCCATTCTTGAGTCTGGTGGCGGAAGTATAGTCAACATAGCATCCATTCTTGGGGCTGTTGGAACCAGGCTGTCACCCGCTTATGTTACCGCAAAGCATGGTCTGGTAGGATTAACGAAAGCAGCTGCCTTGGAATATGCAAATCAGAAAATACGTGTGAATTCAGTGGGTCCGGGATACATTAAAACCCCGATGGTTACGAATGTACTTAATGAAGAAACTCTGAAATTGGCTGAGGGATTGCATCCAATTGGTAGATTAGGTGAATCGAAAGAGGTTGCAGAGCTTATTTTGTGGTTAGCATCTGATAAATCCTCTTTTGTTACCGGATCTTATTATCCAATTGATGGTGGCTATCTGGCTCAGTAAGGCCATTAATTAACCTTAGATTGCTGCAACTTTCTGTCGGACTAAGCTCAGCCGGATTATTTTTTCAGCATTTGAAAAGCAGGTTCTGTTGTACCTGGCTTATTCCGGCCCCGTGTTCTGCCCTATTTTTTTGCGGGCAAATGCAATACTTATCCTAAGATTCAGTAGGGCAAAAAAGATAGGGCTGACACCGGGGTTTGCTTAGCAGGGCCTGTGCTTCTATTACCCGACTGCCCTGGCCGATGAAATACAGTTCTGACTAAAATAAACCTTGCCGAAGGAGGTAGCTTCCAGCTGCTGGTCATTTGAAATAGAACCCGATTTCAAGCCGGAACTACCCCGGAGGAAAGGGCTGAACCGGCCTATAACACACAGGTATTGATTTCCAAAATCTAATCATGATGAGACTACAGCTTTTCCTGATGAATGATAAGTGTATTATTTTAATCTTACTTGTATTCTATATACCTCTTTGAATTTTATTAATTTTCGATTTATTAAGAATGTAATTTCAAGGCGTTTCGGCCTCAGCTGACCACTGTTTCTAAAACCTAGCCAATTTTTTTCTATTGGTACGGCCCTTTGCGGAATTGAGAGAATCAAACTCAGGTTAAATAAGCTACAATAGCTCAGCAACAACAAAGGTACTTCCACCAACAAAGATAAGATCATTCTTGCCGGCATTTTTTTTTGCTGAATTTACTGCATCTTGAACTGATGAGTAACTTTTGCCCAATAAATTGAAGGCTTTAGCTTCTTCCATTAATTCAATTGCGGATTTTGCTCTTGGTAAATCCGGACTGCAGAAATAATATATCGCATTCTTAGGAAGGATTCGCAAAATTTCGGAAATATCCTTGTCGCGCAACATGCCCATCACCAAATGAAGTTGTTCATAAGAAATTTGGTCAATATTTTTGAGGACTTCCCGAATACCATCCACATTATGTCCGGTATCACAAATCAGTAGTGGATTTCGCTGTATAATTTGCCATCGTCCCATTAATCCGGTGAGCGCTTTTACCTGCCTTAATGCGGATTTGATATCATCCCCTGAAATCTGGAAGTCTAATTCTTTTAATTTTTTTACGGCGCTTAAAACACCTGCCAGATTTTTTATTTGGTAGGTTCCGGTCAGATCTAAATCAATTTGTCTGAATTCAATATTTGAGGAACTGAGATTGTTTTTATCAGTAATAGTTACACTTAACAATTCTGGCGTTCCGAATGCTTCCTCATTCTTACTTATCTTCCATTCTTCACTCGCAAAAACCAATTCTGCTTTTTGTTCAGCAACTTTTTTTAGAAATACATCCGATACTTCATCTTGTTTCTGACTAATAATGACCGGTACTTCCTTTTTGATAATCCCGGCTTTTTCGCCAGCAATTAATGGAAGGCTATCCCCCAGAATATTCATGTGGTCGAAACCTATATTGCTGATCAATGAAAGCACCGGAGTAATGATATTAGTCGAATCCAACCTTCCGCCTAAGCCAACCTCAATAATGGCTATATCCACTTGATTATTGGCAAAATGCTCAAAAGCCATCGCTACAGTTACTTCAAAAAAGGAGGGTTGAAGTTTTTCAATAAAATCATAATGTTCGTTTACAAATTTTATCACCTCTTGTTCTGAGATCATTTGACCATTAATCTTGATACGTTCCCTAAAATCTTTAAGATGAGGTGAAGTATATAAACCTGTTTTATAGCCTGCGGTTTGAAGTATTGCTGCCAGCATATGGGAAGTTGAACCCTTACCATTTGTGCCTCCAATATGGATTGATTTAAATTTTTTTTGTGGTTCAAATAGGTGTGAACAAAACTTTTGCGTGTTGATTAGACCGGCCTTTATAGCCACTGCTCCCTGCCTTGAAAACATAGGCAGCCGAGAGTATAAATATGAAATTACCTCGGAATAGTTGAAAAATTGACCGTTAGGGAGGGTTAAATCGGGGGAATTGTCAGGCAAATTCATCATTCAGCCTATTTTTGGGATCTATTTAACCTTGAAATTGAACATTACGACTCCAATCTGGACATCAGGGGCTGATTCAAGTTTGTTAAGTGAGGAGCCAAGCACTGCTAATCTACATTTTTCCCATATTTCTTTATCAGACAAAGTGGTACCTTTAACACCTGGAATTGCGTTTACCACCACCCCGTTCTTGTCTACAAAAATTCTGACAGCTACCCGGCCGTACTTTTGTCCATTATCTTTGGGAGGGGTTAAATTAGTAAATCTTCTGCTTTTCAGATCCAAACTGTATGGTCCGTTTCCTGAACCGCCTTCTCCATAATCGGGAGATAGAGGGTCCCCATTGGTACTACCTTGATTTCCGGCAACATCACCGGTTCCATCACCCTTTCCAAGTCCATCATTTTTTTTACCCTTGTAGAGTGCATTTTGGTTTACTGCCGGTTTATTTTCCTTAGCAGGAGTGGTGACTGCCGGTGCTTTGGCCGTACTTTTTTCCTTGGTTATTACCTCCGGAGCATCCTCGTTATTTTGTGTGGCAATTGTTTTATCTGAAACTTCCGAATTCGACTCGTTTGAAGTAGTATTTTCCATAATTACCTTGTCGGGGGAAGTATTATTGGCATCCGGTGAGCTTGAGGGTTCTTCGACACTCATGTAATCATCGCCCATTCCAAATTCAGAAGTGCCGTAATTAACGATAATCCCACCTGTGCCTGTATCAGGCTCCACGCGACTGGCAATTATAAAATAGCTGATTACCAAAAAAGCAAGCATAATCCCTGTAGAAATGGCATATGCTTTTGGATAATTATTTTCTTCCGGTCGACGGTATTCAATCATTTTTTTGTTTCTGTCGCTAAAACAAGTTTTACCTTCAGTTGATTTGCAATATCTGTTAATTCGATCACATTTTCGATAGCAATGGTTCGGTCTGCATATAAAATAATGGTAAGATTGGGAGCTGCTTTCTGATAAGCCTCAATACTTTTAAATAGGTTTTCAGAATCTACTTGTTTTTTCTCAACATAATATTCTAAATCCTTGGTTATGGAAACATTGATCGTTTTCTGTGGAATGGATTGCCCGGAATTAGACCTGGGTAAAAACAACTTAACCACGTTAGGATTGACTACCGCAGAGGCCAAAAGAAAGAAAAGTAATAAGAAAAACATGATGTCATTTAATGCTGATGTATGCACCTCAACATTTCCTCTTTGTCGTTTTCTCAGATTCATTTTCCGGGTTCTTCTAATAAGTCGATAAATTCAATTGCGTCTGTTTCCATTTTAAGGATAATTCTATCAACCATAATATTTAAAATATGGTACAACACATAGGCAATTATACCAATAATTAATCCGGTAGCCGATGTAATCATTTTTACATATAGACCACCTGATATGGTTCCAATTTCAATAATACCTTTCACGGAAACTTCATGGAAAATAGTGATAACCCCAATAATTGTACCAACAAAACCAAGCATTGGAGCAATTCCGGCAATAATGCCGAGTATACTTATGTTTTTTTCAAGTTTTGATACCTCTAATTTTCCGACATTCTCAATGGCTCCTTCAATATCCTTAATTGGTCTTCCAATACGCAATAAACCCTTTTCAAGCATTCGCCCAAGAGGGGTATTACTATTTCTGCAAATGGCAAGTGCAGAATCAAGTTTAGCAGACTTAATACTTTGTTTAACCTGTAACATCAGGTTCATTTCATCCTTTGAGGCTTTACGAATGGTTAAATACCTCTCAACAAAGATTACTAAGCCCATAAAAGCCAATATTGCTAGCGGCACCATCACCCAACCACCTTTGAACAATAGTTCAATGAACCTTAATTCTTCTGAGGTAGGCATTGTTTCAATGCTTGAAGCTGCGGTGTCAGCTATCTTATTTAAAGTGTCTATCTGTAGTAATAACATTATTATATATTTTTAACGGTTAACCCTGGCAATCCAGGCATCTTTATTTATTTCTTTTTGAATTCGTTTAAGTTCAATATTTGCAGTTTCTTCATCTGTAAATGTTCCAATACTTATTTTTAGTATCGTTCCAGGCAAATCACTTACAATTTTTGAATAAATGCCCTTTACACTAAGTTCCTTCATATAGGTTTCTGCATCAACTTTTCTTGAAAAGGCAGCTACAATAATCTCATAACTTATTTTTTGATTAACAGGAAGAGTTTTTTCATTGATTGGTCCGACTTCAGTTTGGGATTGAACCTCAGAATTTGCTTTCTCGGAAATTGAAATTTCTTTATTATTTAGTGTGTCAATAAGCTCATTTTTTGCACTGTCCAGAGTTATGGATGGTACTTTAATTGGCACACTACTGGGCGCTAGTGTTGTATTTATTCTATTTTTTGGCGAAATAAGGCCCTGAACAAGCTCACGGAATCCTGAATTAAAATAAAATAAAGCTAAAAATGCGGCAATAATTGTAAATATGCTGATTAAAATGATGGGCAAAAATTTTGATTTTGTAGCCTCTTCAAAAATTTCTTCTTCTATTTGATGAACTTCATATTCAGCAGGTTGTTCCGGTTTAATTGATATAATATCTTCATCAGGAACTAAAATAATACGCTCTTCTAATTCATTAACAGGTTTTAAGCCATAAAAATTATCAGATTTATCAAAGCTTTCTGAGGATTTAAATACCAGGCTATCATGTTCTTTATAAAGACTGCCCAAATAATTTATTTGAACCGCATCTGAATTATTTAAACTGTCCTGAATAGAGTCGGTGTATTTTTTTATTAACTCTTCTGATGAGGAAAAACTGAGTCCTCTTTTCAGACTAATATAATGGCCGAGATTTGAGAAACTAGTCTCATTTTCTTTAAATGATATCCGGTAGGAAGGCGGATAGTATAGTTTTAGTTGCTTATCAAATGTACCGGCGATTCTTTCTTTGAAGAAGGTACCTAAACCGACAACGCTCACTTCATTCTGCTCTCCTAGTAATTCTGCGATGTAAAGTCCGATTTCCATTGAAAGACAAAGTTAATTTTTTTAATTCTGATTAGGTAAAAAATGAATCAGAAGGCATAATTTATTCCCCCCATGATGTTC
>VGGW01000097.1 GCA_016868395.1 Bacteroidota bacterium
AATTTCGATATTGTTTTTTATTGGCGGTCTGATTATTCTTTCGTTTTATTATGCGTTTATTTACAGGAAATTAGCTAAATTTAAGGATACCAGATAGCAGGAAACCTGAAGGGGATATTCCCATGCATTATTTCAAAAATTTCCCCCTAATTTCATAGCTATTGTTTCCCATGAATCGAATTGTTTGATTTTTCTTGATCACATATACCGAATCGGGGATGTAAACAAGGTCCTCTGATGATTCATAGAGTTCACTTTTTGTATTGTTTTTAATTCGGAAATAAATAGGCTTTCCATTTAAATTTTTTCTGATTTCAATGGATTTTGTTCTGCGAGTAGAATCAATAGCCAGCAAGAGCATTCTGAAGCAATCAGAATAAACTTTGTAACTATCTTTCCAGGCGGCCTTGTTTATATCCGAATCAACAAAAAGTGCAAACTCTACATTCCAATCAACATCAACTGAATTTTTGGTTTCTTCCTGATTATTTTGTTTGACGATTTTTTTTACGAGCGGGTGATTGATTTTAAGGCGTTTAGCTTCTAGTTCAAAAAATCCCTTAATATCAAAGAAGATGTTTTCAGTTTTTTTTTCCTGATTGTTTTTACATGAGCTTACAAAAACAAGGATGATAAATAGAAATACGCGGTACATTAATAGACTAATACATCACCAGTCATGATTTCCGGCAATTTGATATTCATTAATTTCAGAATTGTCGGGGCAACATCCCCAAGTTTTCCATCTCGGATATGCTTATAATCCTTATCGATCAGAATACAAGGTACTAAGTTCGTAGTGTGTGCAGTATTAGGAGATCCGTCTTCATTAGTCATATAATCCGCATTGCCATGATCGGCTAGAATAATAAAAGAATACCCATTTTTTAGGCCACATTCAACAACTTGTTGAAGACATTTATCGACCGTTTCCACTGCCTGTACCACTGCACTAAAAACTCCGGTATGTCCAACCATATCGGGGTTTGCAAAATTTAAGCACACGAAATCCGGCCATCCGCTTTCGAGTTCAGGGCATATGGCTTCAGCAATTTTTTCAGCACTCATCTCAGGCTGTAAATCATAGGTTGCCACCTTTGGGGAAGGGATTAAAATCCTTTTTTCGTTCAAAAATTCTCTTTCTCTTCCTCCTGAGAAAAAGAAGGTAACATGGGGATATTTTTCCGTTTCAGCAATTCTAATCTGATTTTTATGATTTTGCTCCAATACAGCCCCTAAGGTTTGGGATAGATCCTCTTTAGTAAAAACAACATGAACCTGATTAAACTTTTCATCATAGGTGGTCATGGTCACATAGTAAAGATTAAGGGCGTGCATGTTGTGTTCTGGAAAGGAACTTTGTGTTAAGGCAGTAGTTATCTCTCTTCCGCGGTCTGTTCTGAAATTAAAACAAATCACCACATCGCCTTCATTAATTTGGCCTACCGGATTACCATTATCATCAATTTTTACAATTGGGTCAATAAATTCATCACTAATCCCAGTATCATAAGATTTTTGAATGGATTGGTAAATATTGTGGCTGGGTTTGCCGGAACCGTGAACCAAGAGGTCGTAGGCCAATTTTATACGTTCCCAACGATTATCTCTATCCATGGCATAATATCTGCCAATAGCGGAGGCGATTGTTCCGGAAGAATGGTTTAAATGAGCATTCAAATCCTCAATAAAGTGTAACCCGGATGAAGGATCCGTGTCCCGGCCATCCATAAATGCATGAATAAACACATTGTTTACTTGATTGGCTTTTGCCGCATCACATAAACCTTTCAAATGATTAATATGGGAGTGGACACCTCCGTCTGACAAAAGTCCGATAAAATGCACATTTTTATGATTGCTTTTGGCATGATTGAACGCGGAAAGGAGAACCGGGTGCTTTTCAAGTTCATGTTCATTCACAGCCTTGTTAATTCTACCTAATTCTTGATAAATTACTCGTCCTGCACCCAAATTCATATGGCCAACTTCAGAGTTACCCATCTGTCCGGCCGGTAAACCGACAGCTTCACCCGAGGCCTGTAACTTAGAGTTGGGGTAGGCTTGTATTAAATGATCAAAGAAAGGGGTATCGGCCACACTGACCGCATCAGATTTATCATGCTTTCCATATCCCCAACCATCAAGAATTAATAGAATTGCTTTTTTATTTTCCACAGTACAAATATACGCTCATCTTTAAATAAATTCATAATAATCAAAGTATGGCAATCTTTTTGATTAAAAGCTTTACAATTGAGTATCGAAATTTTAACCTTCAATCTTATTCCTTAATCTGCACTCGACCTAATTTTTTTAAATCACATGTCTGCCGGTAGGCAGTAGAACATAGCATCTTTAAGTCTCGAAGCTGGCTATTGAACACGGATCGCTTCCAAGAAGCACTTCAATCTACTGCCTGTATTTGCTTATAAGACTCATAAAGGCCATTCAATATGGTTAAATCTTATCAATTAACCGCAGTACATCTTGCCAGATCAAGTTTAGCCTGATTATTTCTCTGAGCTTTTGGAAAGCAGGGTCTGTTGCTCCCGGTCCCGTGTTATGCCCTATTTTTTTGTGGTAAATCGAAGCCCTATGCCAAGATTGAGCACTGCAAAAAAGATAGGGCTGTCACCCCCCGGGTTTGTTTTACAAGGTTTGTGGATCCCTTACCGGACTGCCCGTCCCGATGAAACACAACAGTAAGTAAACTAAACCTTGCCGAAGGAGGTATCTTCCGGCTTGGAATCATCTGAAATCAAGTACCATTTCTTGCCGGAAATACTCCGGAGGAAAGGACTGCATTAAGCGATAGCACGCAGGTATTGCTTTCAAAAGTCAAATTATAGGAGCCCGAAGTATTCTGAGATCTGTTTAAAGAAGATTTTTTTCAAATTTAGTCTGTTTCAAGAAAATTAATAATAAAGAGATTGCCCGGTATTTCGAAAATGAAATTGAATTAATCATCCTTTCAGAGAAGGATCAAGGTTCTAATCGCGAGCAGAATTAGTGCTATCAGTTTATTCCAGGAATCGGGTACATTAGTCTAAAATAATCCATAAACTTAATTCTTAGCCTTTATTTTTGATTTGGGTACCCGGTACCGTGTAATGAGGATAATTAAAAAGTAAGACTTTCTTTCTTGTAAAGCGGAAAATAATATCCGGTTAAAACTATCTGAATAGAAAACGACTTAGAATAATAATTCTAATTAAGTATTGCTATTTTTGCCAAACCAATTACAATGAATTCAGATAAATCAGTATTGAAGTTATTTATTGAAAATGCGCTTGCTGAAGATATTGGTGATGGAGATCATACCTCCCTGTCAACGATTCCGCTCAGTCAGAAAGGTAAAGCCCAATTATTGATAAAGGATAGTGGTATACTTGCCGGCGTTGATGTTGCAATAGAGATATTTAAAGTGCTTGATCCAAATCTTCAAGTGCAGGTTTTGATCCCTGACGGTGAAAGGGTTAGTTATGGTGATATTGCATTTTATGTTCAGGGAAGTGTACATTCTATACTTAAAGCAGAGCGTTTAGTATTGAATACCATGCAAAGAATGAGTGGTATCGCCAGCATTACCAACCGAATTGTTAATATCCTCAAAGGTACAGGAACCAAGGTGTTAGATACCCGGAAGACTACTCCGGGAATTCGATTTCTTGAAAAATTAGCAGTTAAAATAGGTGGAGGGGTAAATCACAGATTTGGACTTTACGATATGATTCTGATTAAGGATAATCATGTTGATTATGCTGGTGGGATCAGTAAAGCCATAGAATCAGCGCAGGCATATTTAAAACAAAAGGCTATGGCTATTCCAATTGAAGTTGAGGTAAGAAATTTGGAGGAGTTGAAGGAGGTGATGAAGTTTGGCCATATCGATAGGATATTGCTGGATAATTTTAGCTTTTCAAAATTAAGAGAGGCCGTTAAAATGATTCATGGTACTTATATTACAGAAGCTTCAGGCGGTATTACCGAGGAAAATGTTTTGGATTATGCCCGTTGCGGAGTGGATTATGTTTCTATGGGTGCTCTAACACATTCTGTTCGTAGTCTGGATATGAGCTTGAAGGCAGTTAAATCTTAAAAAATTTATTTTTTATAAATTACCTAATTGAATTAGTAACATTGTAGAGAATGATATCAATCTATTCACTGTCAGCCTTGATATTTGCCTATCTTTTTGGGTCAATTCCTACAGCAGTTTGGATAGGTCAGGCATTTTATGGGATAGATGTTCGTGAATATGGCAGTGGCAATGCCGGGGCAACTAATACATTTAGGGTTTTGGGCAAAAAGGCCGGTGTTGCTGTCATGTTTTTGGATATATTCAAAGGTTATACTGCAACGAATCTTGCATATCTCATCGGACTTTCTGTAACAGGTCCACAAAATTCAGTTCAATTTGTTAATTACCAACTTGCACTGGGTGTAACAGCAGTTTTAGGACATTTGTTTCCAATTTTTGTAGGTTTCAGAGGTGGAAAGGGGGTAGCAACTTTATTTGGAATGATCCTGGCAGTACATTCGCAGGCCGCAATGCTTTGCGTCCTGACCTTTGTACTGTTTCTGGTAATATTCAAATATGTATCACTGAGCTCCATTATGGCCGGATTTTCTTTTCCCCTCAGCATCATTTTTATTTTTCAATCTCCTATACGGTCTGTACTTCTTTATGGAATGTGTATTTGTGTCCTAATTTTGGTAACGCATCAAAAGAATATCGAGCGACTCTTGAAGGGAAAGGAATCCCGTGTAAATCTTTTTAAAAGAAAAGCCTGAAAACTATTCAATTTCACGCAAAATAGGGCAGAATAAGGTGTTGGAATAAGTTGTGAGCCACAAACCCTACTTTCCAAAAGCTGAAAGAAATAATTAGGCTCCGGCAGGATTTACTATCAATTTCAGGTTAAATATATAGTAAGATTTAAGCACATAGATTGGATTCTATAAAGTTTAAATGGGAAAGGAAGCGGCTAATATGCAGATTAGAAAAATATAGTCCTATGTTTTCACGCCTAACAGCAGGTAGGTATGGGGTATTGCTTTAAAAAAATCAGACTGAATTCAGGATATACAGCAATCAGAGTATTTTAGGACAAGAATTAAAATGTAGGTTCTTTTATTAAGGAAGAATCAGTCATTAGGTTTGACCGAAGTTAATACATCAATTATTGCCTTCCCCTTTATTAGGCATTCTTCATATTCGCCTTCCGGATCTGAATCTAGGGTGATGGCACTTCCAACGTGAAATGAAAGGTATTTGTTTTTAGCATTATATAGCAAAGTTCTGATAACCACGTTAAAATCAAAATCAGCATTGGGAGCGAAGTAACCAACTGCTCCTGAATAAACACCACGCTTGCTACTCTCATATTTTTCTGCGAGCTGCATGGCACGTACTTTTGGTGCACCAGTCATTGAACCCATTGGAAAAGTATTGGATATGATCTTTGCATTTGATAAATTTTCATCCAAGTCGCACACTACGGTTGAGATCATCTGATGAACTTGTTTAAAACTGTATACACCAAATAGTTCCTCTACTCGTACAGTACCCTGCTTGGCACTTTTAGTCAGATCGTTACGAACCAGATCGACAATCATCACATTTTCAGCCCGTTCTTTTTCATTGCTGTACAGCGCTTCTTTTTGTTCTGTATCCTTAATGAAATCTGAATTTCGTGAGGACGTTCCTTTGATAGGCTGACTTATTAATTTCCTTCCCCGGCGACTTAAAAACCGCTCGGGGGTAGCGGATATGATGTAGTGATCATTAATTTTAAAATAATTGGCAAAGGGGGTGGGCGACAGCTTATTCAAGGCAATGAAAACTTCCAAAGGATTAATAAGGCTATTTTCAGCGTAAAATTCTTGGCAAAAATTAATCTCATAAATATCACCCCTGCGGATGTGATTTTTAATTTCTTTTACTGTATCTAAGTACTCTGTCCGATTTATTCTGCTTTTTATCAAGGCTTGGCTATTTTGGATATGGCCGTAATTTAAAGGGGTGTGACGAATAGAATTCCAAACCTCATCAGCCTGGGCGCTCAGGATATGAACTTGGTTGTTTTTGATCCAAATGCTGTGCTCAGGAAGAAAAAAATAAATTTTAGGGAATGAAAGTTGATCCGGATTTTCAGAGCTGAGATTTTCTATATCATTTTTCAGGTCATATGAAAAGTAGCCGGGTACATAGCCTTGATTTGCTTTCAGGAATTCATCCAGTTCTGTAAAAATATTGCCCCCACTTAGCTTAAATTCGCGGGCAATGCCGGCTCCAATAAAAACCTCGAAAGCTGAGTATGGATCAGGATAATTATTAGAATCGAAAAAGCAGGCCGTATTAAATGAATTAGCCCATAACAATGCCCTTGTTTTAAAGGTATCACCATCATCAGTATCAAAAACCTTTAACATAGATACTTGAATTCAATTAAGCAGCTCAAGAGGAACTCCTGATTAAATTAGCTAAGGGTCAATGTTTGAACACGATCCGGACCTACGGATAGATATTTGATGGGAACCCCGAGATGCTTTTCTAAGTATTTGATATAATAACTAAGTTTTTGCGGAATTTGATTGATTTCACGAATGGAAGTTAAATCTTCTTTCCATCCCGGAATGGCTTCAAAAATCGGTTCTGCTTTGATCGCGTTGATGTCATATGGCATATAATCGACCAGTTCGCCATTATAATGATAATGAGTACAAGCGTAAATGGTCTCAAATCCACTTAAAACGTCTGCTTTGGTCATTACCATTTCTGTAACACCGTTAAGCATGATTGCATACTTTAATGCAGGAAGATCAATCCATCCGCAACGACGGGGTCTTCCGGTTGTGGCCCCAAATTCATGGCCGATTCTTCTTAATTCCTCCCCTGTTTCATTCTCCAATTCTGTTGGAAATGGTCCGCTTCCTACGCGGGTACAATATGCTTTGAAAATTCCAATCACCTGACCAATATTTTTTGGAGCTACCCCAAGACCCGTACATGCACCTGCAGTGGTGGTATTGGATGAGGTAACAAATGGGTAAGAACCAAAGTCTATGTCCAGCATGGTTCCTTGTGCACCTTCTGCCAAAACTTTTTTACCGTCTCTAAGGTATTGATTAACAAAATGTTCACTATCAACTTGAGGAATTGATTTTAATAATTCAACAGCATCAAAGAAAGCAGCTTCCTTCTCCGAATAATCAGGAATCTCACCATAGTGAGATAAAATAGAGCGGTGCTTATTCACCAGGCGCATGTATCGCTCGCGGAAATCAGCCAGCATGGTGTCACCCACGCGTAATCCGTTGCGCCCGGTTTTATCCATATAGGTTGGACCAATTCCTTTTAGTGTTGACCCTATTTTACCGGCACCCATATTACTTTCCGATGCGGCATCTAATAATTGATGGGTTGGTAGAATAAGATGTGCTTTCCTTGCGATCACCATCTTTTTTCTTGCCACCGGGTCAAAACCATTTTTCTTTAGATTATCCAGTTCTCTTTTTAAGATAATCGGATCAATAACTACCCCATTGCCAATGAGATTCATCGCCTTATCGTTGAATATTCCTGAAGGAATAGTGTTCAGAATATATTTCTGCTTATCAAATTCTAAGGTATGACCAGCATTGGGTCCACCTTGAAAACGGGCAATCAGGTCATATTCGGGACTTAATACATCAACAATTTTTCCTTTTCCTTCGTCGCCCCATTGGAGGCCTAACAATACGTCAACAGTCATGATTTAAAATAGGGGAGTATGAGATAAATATAGTTTAATTCTTATTACCAAAGGAATCACAATGCCCTTCTTTCAGTCGGGTACAGTTTCCGTATAAATTTAATGAATGATGTTTGATGTCAAACTTAAGGATATCACCCATCATACTTTGGATTTGTTGTATTCTAGGATCGCAAAATTCAACGACTTTACCACAATCGATGCAAATGATATGATCATGCTGCTTGTAACCATATGATTTTTCAAATTGTGCCATGTTTTTGCCAAACTGATGCTTGGTAACCAAATCACAAGAAACGAGAAGTTCTAAGGTGTTATACACTGTAGCACGACTTACCCGATACTTTTTATTCTTCATGTGGATATACAAGGATTCCACATCAAAATGATCATTACGGGAATAAATTTCTTCCAGGATAGCGTAGCGTTCCGGGGTTTTACGGAGGCTTTTATTCTCCAGATAAGCCTCAAAAATTTTTTTAACAAGTGCAATAGTATCTTTTCCGGGCATAGTTATTTGAATGACGACCAAATTTATCCAAAAAATAAGAATAATTTGTAATTAATTCAGGAAGCCTTAACTATATCCTCGTCTTGCGAGTCAAATCGGGTGACAGAACTAACACCAGCCACCTCTTTGAGCTTTGAAATCAGGTTGTCGAGATGTTTGGTATTATTAACGTAAACCATAATAGAGCCCTCAAAAATACCATCATCTGTATCTACCGTAATAGAGCGCATATTCACTTTGAAATCGCTGGAAATGACATTCGTAATTTTGTTAATTAATCCCACATCATCAATTCCGGAAATATGAAGTCCCGTTAAAAACGCAAGTTCTTTTTGAGAATTCCATTTGGCTTTGACAATTCTGTATCCATAATTTGCCATTAATTTAGCGGCATTAGGACAGTTGGTGCGATGAATTTTTATTCCATCACCCACGGTCACGAAACCAAACACATCATCACCCGGAATTGGGTTACAGCAAGTGGAAAGTTTATAATCCAGTTTCTGGAGATCTTCACCAATTAACAGGGTATCTCCGTCGTATCCCTTAACTTTCTGTTTAAGTTGTTCATTGGGTATAAACTCGGTCTTTTCGGGTTTATTTTCAATGATTTTCTCGGAAGCAGCAAACTCTTTGAGTTGTTTTAGATCAATTTTCCCTTGGGCAACGTTAAAAAACAGTTCTAAGGTTGATGCAAGCTTAAAATAATAAGCAAGTTTGTAGAGGTTGTCTGAATTATAGGTGATTTTAATTGACTTCAGCTTACGTTCAAGAATTTCTTTTCCATTTTCAGCAATTTTTCGTTTTTCCTCTTTTAATGAGGATTTGATTTTTGATTTTGCCTTTGCAGTTACCACAAAGTTTAGCCAATCCTCCTTTGGTGACTGCTTGCTTGAGGTAATAATTTCTACCTGATCTCCATTTTGTAATTTGTAGGATAGAGGTACCAATTTATGATTCACCTTAGCGCCGATACAACTGGCGCCAATATCCGTGTGGATCTCGAAAGCAAAGTCGAGGGCCGTAGCATCAACAGGAAGTTGAATAAGTGCTCCTTTCGGTGTAAAAATAAAGATCTCATCAGAGAATAGGTTCATTTTGAAATCATCCAAAAAGTCGAGAGCATTAGCTTCTGGATTACTTAATAATTCTCTGACCTTATGAATCCATTGATCGAGTCCACTGTCACTGTTCGGTTCTTCTTTGTATTTCCAATGGGCAGCAAAACCTTTTTCGGCAATTTCATTCATTCGTGTGGTACGGATCTGAACCTCCACCCATTGTCCTCTTGGCCCCATAACCGTGGTGTGCAGTGATTCATATCCGTTAGCACGTGGGGATGAAATCCAGTCGCGAAGCCTGTCAGGATTAGGATGATATAAGTCAGTAACGATAGAATAAGCCTTCCAACAATCTGATTTCTCATTCTCCGGCTTACTATTTAAAATAACTCGAATGGCAAAAAGATCGTATACCTCGTCAAAGGGGATATTCTTTTTGCGCATTTTAGTCCAAATGGAATGAATCGACTTAGGTCTTCCATAAACGTCAGCTTCGAGGCCTGATTCATTTAGAAGTTCTTTTATCGGACTTATAAAATCTTTAATGAAATTTTCGCGTTCGGCTTTTTTCTCGTTTAATTGCTGGGCAATAAATTTATACGTTACAGGCTCCATGTATTTCATGGCTAGGTCTTCAAGCTCTGATTTTAGTGAATAAAGTCCTAATCTGTGCGCCAATGGGGCATAGAGATACACGGTTTCAGAAGATATTTTGAGTTGCTTATCTCGTGGCATATACTCCATGGTACGCATGTTGTGTAATCGATCGGCAAGTTTGATCAATATGACTCTGACATCATCGGCCAAGGTTAATAACATCTTTCTGAAATTTTCTGCCTGTAGAGAACTATTATAATCGAAAACCCCGGCTATTTTCGTCAATCCATCGATGATTTTCGTTACTTTTTTCCCGAATTCTCTTTCTATATCATCAAGGCTAATGTCAGTATCTTCCACCACATCATGCAGCAGGGCACAAACTATAGATGTGGTTCCTAAACCTATTTCTTCTGCAGCGATCTGGGCCACTGCAATCGGATGATAAATATAAGGTTCTCCTGATTTGCGTCGCGTGTCCTTATGACTTTCAAGAGCCATATCAAATGCAAGTCGGATCATGCGCTTATCACCCTTCTGCATGGTTGATTTACATGCG
>VGGW01000098.1 GCA_016868395.1 Bacteroidota bacterium
AATACCTCGAATGTAAATAAAGTATTTGGCTTCATTCAATTGTTCAAGAAATGGGCATTGAACGAATTTTTTGTTTAGAGTATTATTTAGTGGTGCAATTTTAGGTTCAATTTCTGTAGCAAAAAATTGAAAATCCTTCAATAATTTTTCATCGCCGGTATCACAAGTCATGCGGATATACCTCCAGGCAAAATCTTCTTCAAGAGCGGCTTCCACTTCACTTCTGTCACGGAGCCATTGTTCCAGTTCTTCGACTGAATGAAGTGGTCTGTTGATTAGTTCATTGAAAATAGGTTCAAGTTTGTCCCATTCCATTTCCAATGTGGCCGAGATATAAGTTCTTGGTTTTTTCGAGATTTTAAGATCCTTCATGTTATAATTGATTTCTCAGATAGAGGTCTAATAAAAAAAATATGGCGAATACTACCGAAGCAATTCCATTCGTGCTAAAAAAGGCCCGATCAACTTTGGATAAATCATCAGGCTTGACAAGTTCATGCTGATGGATCAACAAAAGAATAAAAAACAAAACACCTGCCAGGTAACACCAGGAGAGTTCGGAAAAAAAATAGGGTAGAATGACAAAAACTATAGCCAGAACATGGAAGGCAGAGGAAACATTTAAGGCATTTTTTTTGCCAAGCCAGGCAGGAATGGAATTCAAGTTATTATTTCTGTCGAATTCTTCATCTTGTAAAGCATATATAATGTCAAAGCCACTAACCCAAAACAAAATAGCCAATGAAAAATAAATTGGTAACATGGCAAATGTTCCGGTTACAACCAAATAGGCACCGATGGGTGCAAGGGCAAGGCCGAGTCCTAAAATAAGGTGGCAGAGTGGAGTAAATCTTTTAGTATAGCTATAGCCTAGGACCACTGCGAGCGCGATTGGTGATAAGTAGAAACAGAGTTGGTTAATCAAAAGGGTGCAAACGGAAAATAAAATGCAGTTGATTAATGTAAAAAGTAAAGCCTGATTGGGATGGATACGTCCGGAAGGAATATCCCTAATTGCAGTCCTTGGGTTTTTAGCATCTATGTCCCTGTCCAGATAGCGATTGAAAGCCATTGCGGCATTTCGTACAAAAACCATACATAGCAGCATCAAAAAAAGTTTTGTCCAGTTAAATTCATGCTCGGTGGTACTGACAGCAAGAAAAAATCCGATTACAGCAAATGGCATTGCAAAAACAGTGTGGGCAAATAAAACAAGAGAAAAATACTTTTTCATGCTGACAAGCTGTTTTTAAACAGGTTCTGAAAATAGAGATTGTTTTTCTTTCTCATCGGGTAATTACCGGGAAAATCTCTTATTCAGGTCTTTAATAAAATCCAACAGATGATCACGGCCTTCTTGAGTTTCTGCTGAAGTAATATAATGTTTTGGGACCTCTTCAAAAGTTTCCAAAAGAGCTTTTCTGAATTTTGCAATGCTTTGATCTGTCTTTACACCTGATTGCTTATCAGCTTTTGTAAATATGATTTGAAAGGGGAGGCCGTTTTCACCTAGCCAGTTACAAAACTCTATATCTATTTTTTGTGGATCCAAACGACAATCAATTAAAACAAAAACGCATTGTAAATTTTCGCGATTTCTGAGGTAATAACTGATGAATTTCGACCATTCAGCACGCTTACTTTTTGAACTACGTGCATATCCATAACCCGGAAGGTCAACAAGTTGCCAGTTTTCATTAATCAAAAAATGGTTAATTAACTGAGTTTTACCAGGGGTTTGTGAGGTTTTTGCAAGTCCTTTTCGTTGGACAAGCATATTTATCAATGAGGATTTACCAACATTTGATCGACCAATAAAGGCATATTCAGGTAATTCGGGAGCCGGTAATTTATCAGTTCTGGTATTACTACATTGGAATTCTGCACTTTTAATGATCATAGTACAAAGGTAGGACATTGATGCCAATCTTCACAAGGCCTGAATTTATTTCAATCTCCTAAATGTCATATTTACTGTTTAGGGTATACACTTTGCCGGAACTGTGATTATTGATTATTAATACAGTCCTTAATTTAAATTATCTTTGCACGCTATGTCTAAAAGCCCGAGGCCTTATCAAGATTCAGATGCTACCAAAAAGGAGCAGGTAGCAACCATGTTTAATAATATTTCAGGAACCTACGACTTCCTGAATCATTTTCTATCTCTAGGTATTGATCGCTTGTGGAGAAAATCTGCAATCAGAGAATTGCGTTCCAATAAACCGGCCTATATTCTTGATGTTGCTACCGGTACAGGCGATTTTGCATTTGAAGCCATCAAAATTCTCAAACCTACCAAAATTATAGGTGTGGATATCGCGAAAGGGATGTTGGAAATCGCTGATCAGAAGATTTCAAAAAGAAATTTAGAGAAGGTTTTTGAGGTCCGTTTGGGTGATTCAGAAAAGTTGCTTTTTGAAAATGATTCTTATGATGCTGTAACAGTTGCTTTTGGTGTACGTAACTTTGAGAATCTGGAAAAGGGACTAAGCGATATGTTGCGAGTGTTAAAGCCCGGAGGCAAGGCTGTTGTTTTGGAGTTTTCAAAGCCAAAGGTTTTCCCGGTCAAACAAGCCTACAATTTTTATTTTAAGTATATTACTCCAATGCTTGGCCGAATTTTTTCAAAAGACAATCGTGCCTACACCTATCTTCCTGAATCAGTAGCCTCATTCCCTGATGGAGGGGATTTCATCTCCTTGATGCAGAAAGTTGGATTTAGAAATACGAAACATCGACCCTTGACGTTTGGGATTTGTTCCATTTATACAGGTATCAAATGAAGAAAACCCTGATTTTGTGTTTTATTTCTATTTTTTCAATCAGTAAAATATCTGCACAAGAGAGCTGGGGAGGTGGGGTTGACGATGAACAAATACATTTTGGCTTTACGTTTCAGTACGTCGCTTCTGAATTTAAAAATCTAAAGCTTGCAGAATGGAAGGGTCCATTCATTGACCCATTCAATGGACTGCCAATGATAAATAGTGAAATGAAAAGCCTTGCTTCCCCAATTACCCCAGGTTTTGGATTAGGATTTGTATCTGATTTCAGGCTGGGAGATAATGCGAACCTGCGATTTACACCCGGGATGGTTTTTGCAGATCGTATACTTAATTATGAATATGATAACCCTGCTTTTAATGTTCAGAAAAAGGTGTTTGCCACACTTACTGACTTACCGCTGGGTATCAAGCTAAAATCAGATCGAAGACGCAACTTTAGAGCTTACATGATCGCAGGTGCAAAGTATTCCATTGATATAACTTCTAAAAAGAAAATCGATGACATAGCATTGAGTCCGGAAGCGAAGTACCTCAAAAATAATAAAAACACCTTGTGGTATGAAGCAGGATTTGGCTTCGACTTGTATTTTGAATTTTTTAAAATGTCTCCTGAGATTAAGTTTGCTCAATCATTTAAAAGTGTACTTCGGGATCAGGACAGGCTTGAAAATCCTTACACCTCACCGATAGATAAATTATTTATCCGTAATTTTCAGTTCAGTCTTTATTTTGAATAAGAATTTCACATTCATTTACTTATTTTCGGATTTTTAAACGAGTATGTCCAAAATAGCTTTAATCACCGGAGCAACTGCAGGAATTGGTGAAGCTTGCGCACGAATTTTTGCTCAACAAAATTATAATCTTATAATCACCGGTCGCCGGACCGAACGTCTGGATGCCTTGTCCCATGCCTTGACAAATGAATATGGTATCGAGGTTAAGGCACTGACAATGGATGTCAGGAAAAAGGAAGAGGTTGAAAAATTGGAGTTTTTAACGGATTCGTGGAAAGAAGTTGATGTACTGATTAACAATGCCGGCTTATCCCAAGGCATGGATCCAATCCACGCAGGTAATACAAGGGATTGGGAAGTGATGATTGATACCAACATAAAAGGATTATTATTTGTGACAAAAATTGTTTCAAATTGGATGATCCAACGTCAATCCGGGCATATCGTTAATCTTGGTTCAATTGCAGGTAAGGAAACTTATTTGAACGGTAATGTTTATTGTGCAACTAAACATGCGGTTGATTCATTGAATAAAGCGATGAGGATTGATCTTTTGCCTCATAGAATTAAAGTTACAGGTATACATCCGGGAGCGGTAGATACTGAATTTTCGGAAGTCCGTTTCCATGGTGACCAGGAGCGCGCCAAAAAAGTTTATGAAGGATATGAGCCGCTTCATGCTCTGGATATTGCGGAGATCATTTGGTTTGCTGTTTCACGTCCTGCACATGTTAATATCAATGATTTGATCGTAATGCCTTGGGCACAGGCCAGTACATCCCATCACTTGAAAGTATAATATTTCCGGAATATATCTAATATTTATGCACATCTTACTAGGAATGTGTAGTTTTGAAGGAATACTAACCCAATTAAATTTATTTCAGGAATGTCTCTGCAAGAAAAAATTGATCAGGATATCAAATCAGCCATGTTGAATAAAGATAGTGGCCGTTTACGGGGTCTCAGAGCCATTAAGGCTGCATTGCTGGTTGCCAAAACAGAAAAGGGTGCACAGGAGGTACTTACTGAAGAAGCTGAAGTTAAAGTTTTGCAAAAGCTTGCCAAACAACGAAAAGAATCTGCCGAAATTTATTCCTCACAAAATCGACCTGATTTATTACAAATAGAAAAAGAGGAATTATTGGTTATAGAATCCTATCTTCCAAAACAATTGGACAAGGATGAGATAAGTGTTCACATTAAACAAATTATTGCTCAAACCGGTGCCTCAAGTATTAAAGATATGGGTAAGGTAATGGCCATAGTTAGTAAAGATCTTGCAGGAAAGGCAGATGGTCGAACGGTTTCTGAACTTGTTAAAGAATTGCTGGCTTGAATTAGATCCTCAGTATTTGGGTGACCAATCAAGGCTTATTTTTTTACTATTAAAATAAGTTTCTATATTGATTAAATTTTCAGATTTATATAAAGGCTGATCAAGAAAAATGTACTTAAAGAAAATGTTCTTAACGATTCTATGGAGTTCCAGATAAAACAAGAAAAAGGTTTTAAATACATTGAAGAAGGAGAAGGGGAAGTACTCTTATTACTCCATGGATTAATGGGTGCCTTAAGTAACTGGACTGATGTAGTTCATGAATTTAAAAAAGATTATCGGGTAATCATACCCCTGTTACCACTTTATGATTTGCCATTACTGACCACTGGGGTAAAAACCCTCGCTAAGTTTGTTCATAAGTTTGTAAAACATAAAAAACTTAAAAATATAACAGTATTGGGTAATTCGTTAGGTGGACACGTCGGACTGATTTACACCCTCAACCATCAGGATGATGTCAAAGCTCTGGTTTTGACAGGTAGTTCGGGTTTGTACGAGAATGCCTTTGGAGGCTCATTCCCCCGACGTGAAAGTTATGAATTTATCAAAGAAAAAGTTGAGTTTACCTTTTATGATCCGGCTACAGCAAGCAAAGAATTGGTTGATGAAGTTTACCAGATTGTTAATGATAGAACTAAGGTAATCAGGATTCTTGCCATGGCTAAATCAGCGATCAGGCATAATATGTCAAATGATATTCATAAAATAAAAGTTCCGGTTTGCCTCATTTGGGGAAGAAATGATAAAATTACGCCTCCTGAAGTTGCAGTTGAGTTCAACGAGTTGTTGCCTGATTCAGAGTTGAATTGGGTAGACCTCTGTGGACATGCACCAATGATGGAAAGGCCAATTGAGTTTAATGTTCATTTAAGAAGGTTTTTAGATCGTATATACTAGAAAGAAAATATGTTTGCATACGAACTCATTTCGGATAGTATTCCACCTTTGAAAACATCTGATACTGTTCAGAAAGTTCAGGATCGTATGGCGGAGTTTCGTGTAAATCATCTACCGGTGGTTAATCATAAACAGTTTCTGGGCCTTATTTCTGACGAAGACCTGATTGAGGTTCAAGATACAAGCACTCAGGTTGGGAGTTTGAGCTTGTCTATCCATAATCCATTTGTTTTCGAAGATCAGCACATCTATGATGTGATTCGATTATTCTATGAACAAAAGATAAGCCTGGTACCGGTTCTGGATTACAACAAAAATTATAGAGGTTTGATTTCGATTAATTCCATGATGGAGTACATGGCCACCATTACTTCGGTAAAAGAACCCGGAGGGATTATCGTGTTGGAGATTACTAACAGAAATAATTCACTTGCTCATATCTCGCAAATTATTGAATCAGATAACGCTCAAATTCTGAGTTCTTATGTTCATTCATTTCCTGATTCAACAAAACTTGAAATTACCTTGAAGCTTAATCGAACAGATTTATCCTCCATAATCGCTTCTTTTCTAAGGTATGACTATCACATCAAGGCCACCTTTAATGATACTAAATCATACGATGGTACTTCCGATAGATATGATCAGCTAATGAACTATCTTGACATCTAAAAACATATCATGAAAATTGCAATTTACGGCAGGCAATTCAATAATTCTGTTTTACCGCATGTTCAGCAGGTTTTTGATAGCCTTACAGAGCATGAAGTCGAGGCCTATGTCTATGACAAATACAACCACTTCATTTCAGGTAAAATCTTCTTTCCAAGGAAATTTCAAATATTCAGAAATACCCAAGACTTAATCGATGCCAAAGTAGATGTAATGATTAGTCTGGGTGGCGATGGCACTCTGCTTGACACGGTTACTCTGGTTCGGGATTCTAATATTCCTGTAATTGGAATAAATTTCGGACGCCTGGGTTTTCTTGCGAGCATTAACAAGAGTGATATTTCAAATGCTATGCTTAGCCTCGTAAACAAAGATTTTTTATTGGACAAACGGGTACAGCTTTGTATAGAATCAGAACTTAATTTATTTGGCAACGAAAATTTCGCTTTGAATGACGTGACTATCCATAAAAGAGATACCTCTGCCATGATGATCGTGCATGCTTATCTCAACGGAGATTTTTTAAACTCCTATTGGGCCGATGGCTTGATTGTTGCCACACCAACAGGGTCAACGGCTTATTCACTCAGTTGTGGCGGACCTATCGTATTTCCAGGATCAGGTAATATGGTTGTTACGCCAATCTCCCCGCATAATTTAAATGTAAGGCCAGTTGTATTATCAGATAATAATATCCTTTCTTTCGAAATCGAAGGTAGAAGTTCAAAATATTTGCTGACCTGTGATTCCAGGACTGAGGTAATTGATAAATCCATTATAGTAAAAGTAAAAAAGGCTGATTTTGGGATTAATTTGATCAGACTCAATAATGAAAACTACTTAACCACGTTAAGGAATAAATTGCTTTGGGGAATAGATACCCGAAATTATTGATATCAAGCTTTGTATTCATGCCCAGGTTAATTCTACTTATCATTTTATGTTCATTTAAATCTAATCTTGTTGCTCAGACTTGGGAAGCAGGGGGATACGTAGGGGCTGCTGGTTATATGGGCGACATGAATCCGGTTAAAGCCTACAAATTAACTGATCCCGCTTTTGGTATTCAAATTAAACGAAATTTTGATGCTTATTGGGTCGCGAAACTGAACTTCATGTATGGTAAGGTTAGGGGAAGTGATGCCAACTCTGCTAACGCATATCAGATAGAAAGGAACCTTGATTTTTATTCACCGATTACTGAATATTCTGTACAGATTGAATTCAATTTGTTCAGATACATGGCCGGGACAGATTTAGGCTATGACATAAGAAAGTTTAGTCCCTATTTGTTTACAGGAGTAGGATCCTTTTCTTATAATCCGATGACTAAATTTAATGGTGAGGAGATTCCACTTCGCCTGGTTCAAACTGAAAATGTCGCGTATAAGAATAGTGCCATCTCTATTCCATATGGAGCAGGGGTTAAATATAATCTATCCGGAAACCTCACCATTTTGGCTGAAATTGGCTATCGGACAGCTTTTACAGATTATTTGGATGACGTCAGTAATAGGTATGTGGATTTTAATGTTGTGCCTCCGGCAAGTCATTTGACACCAATTTTGGCCGATCGTTCAATTGTTGCTCCACAAATTGGTATTCCGGGTACTCAGCGTGGCGACTTCAGGCCAAGGGATACCTACATGTTCGCCAGTTTTGGATTAACCTACACGTTTGTTCCAATTAAATGTCCAATTTTTTAAGATTGATTTTTTTTGATAAAAATTTATGTTTTTTCATTTTTTACCGTAAATCTTTTTGATTTCAAAAAATAATTTGGTTTGTGTAGATAAGAGCCTGATGGAAAAAAATCAGTTTTATTCTTTGTGTCAGATTAACATAATTAAGTCATAACTTTGCAACTCGAAATTTTGGCACCTTTTTCGTTTAATTGGATTTGCTTTTTGCCAATCATCTATTAAAGTAAAATTGCCTTAGACTACTTAAATTCTATTTGGAATGTTAAAATTTGTCAATGAGCATACTGGAGCAGATAGATAAGGAACGCTTGCCACAACATGTTGCAGTGATTATGGATGGTAATGGTCGATGGGCAAAGGAAAAGGGTAAGTTGCGTGTTTTTGGCCATCAGAATGGGGTATCAGCGGTACGCGATACAGTTGAGGGTGCAGTAGAACTTGGCATTAAATATTTGACGCTTTATGCGTTTTCAACCGAGAACTGGAACAGACCCAAAATGGAAGTGATGGCCTTGATGGAACTTCTGGTTTCTACCATTAGCAAGGAAACCAAAACGTTAATGGACAATGGTGTAAGGCTATTTGCAATCGGTAATCTGTCTAATTTGCCCGAAAAATGTCGTAAACAGCTCTACGATGCCATTAAAAAAACTTCGGGAAACACAAATTGCACCCTGACTTTGGCGTTGAGTTACAGTTCGCGGTGGGAAATTACTGAGGCAGCCAGGAGAATTGCAATTAAGGTTAGAGATGGTGATTTAGGAGCTGAACAAATTACCGAAGATATTTTTGAGAAGTACCTCAACACCTCCGGCATGCCTGATCCGGAGCTTTTGATTAGAACCAGCGGTGAGCATAGAATAAGTAATTACCTCTTATGGCAAATAGCTTATGCCGAATTGTATTTTACTTCTAAATTATGGCCCGATTTCAGGAGAGAGGATCTCTTTGAAGCTGTAATTGATTATCAAAAACGAGAAAGACGTTTCGGATTGACAAGTGAGCAGTTGAACTAATTTTCACTTTTAACACTTTTTAACAAGCTATTAATTTAATTTAGCATCTTTAACCCACCAAATGAATCGTTATTTTATACTGTTATTTTTATTAATCTCCGGATTTTCCGCACAGGCCCAGTTTGGAAGATCGGGAACGCCAACTCCGGCAAGAACCGTATCTAATGATGAACTAAGTTATTTAAATCCCAAAGAATTTGTGATTGGAGGAACTGTAATTTTAGGTACTGAATTTCTGGATAAGGATGTATTAATTACGATTTCAAAATTAACAAAGGGCGATAGGATTACAGTTCCGGGTGATGCCACCTCCAATGCCGTGAAGAATTTATGGGCTCAAGGATTATTTGATGACGTGAAATTAAATATCGCAGAAATAAGATCGGATTCAATCTTCTTTGAAATTGAGGTTGTTGAGCGACCTCGTTTAACGAGAATGGATTTTTTTGGTTTAAAAAAGGGTGAAATAACGGATGTTCGAGAAAAATTGGCTGATAAAACCGGAAAAGTTGTCAATGAGAACTTATTGAAAACGACCACAGACATCATCAAGAAACATTTTACTGAGAAGGGTTTCCTCTTCACGGATGTTTTAATAGCTGAAAGAAAGGATACAGCTGCTGCCAACAATAAAATTTTAGACATCACGGTTGAAAAAAATGACAGAGTAAAAATCAGTGAAGTTATTTTTGACGGCAATAAGGATTTTAAGGACAAAAGTTTGAAAAAGTACCTTAAAAAGACCAAGGAAAAGGCAATTTATAAGGTATTTGGATCTGGTAAGTTTCTTCAGAATAAATATGAAGAAGATAAACTTAACTTGATTGAAAAAATGCAGGAAAAGGGATATCGAGATGCCGAAATAATCAACGATACCACCTATCGTACCGGTGAAAGCACCATCGCTGTAAAGATTAATGTACATGAAGGACCTAAATATTATTTCGGTAACATAACCTGGGGCGGAAATGCAAAATATTCAACCCAAATTTTGGAAACTATTCTTGCAATCAACAAGGGTGAGGTATTCAGCGAAAAAAAACTTCAAAAAAAGCTAACCAGTAGCCCGGGTGGGGATGATGTATCATCTTTGTACATGAATGATGGTTATTTGACCTTTAACGTTGATCCGGTTCAAGCGAAAGTGTATGGAGATACCATCGATCTCGAAATGAGAATGTATGAAGGACCACAATATACCATTAATAACATC
>VGGW01000099.1 GCA_016868395.1 Bacteroidota bacterium
TTTGTCACCTATATTTTTTATTATGGCATTTTGGGAACGCTTAATGCTATTAATTTCTCGGCGTAAAAGGTTTACATTGGTGGAGATAGATTTTGAAAAATAACCGGTTGAAATCAAGGTTACGGTTATGGCAATAATGGCTACTGATGCTGCAATTGCCGTATTAACCCGATACTTCTTCCATAAACGTCTAATTTTAGCAGGCTCCGGAGCTACTTCTTCCTTAATAGATTGAATATCAAGAGATTCATGAATTGAGTTCAAGTCAGAAGAGAGTTTAATCTTATTTTTATAATCGTTTATATGAAGGAGAAAGTTGTGGTGTTCAACAACTTTCAAATCAAAAGAAGGTTCATTTCTCCTCCTGTTTTCGAAATCAGACAGCACAGAACCCTTCAGTTCTCCCCTTAGGTAGGCATCAATTAAATCCAACAATTCTATTTCACTTTTCATTTTCTTCTCATTAGGTCTGAAAAAATATTTTCTTCAAACGTTGCAGACATTTATACTTCTGTGTTTTGGCATTATCAGCATTGGTATACCCAAACTTCTCACAAATCTCCTGCATAGATCTGTTTTGAAGGTAATAATCTTCTATAATGGTCTTACAAGGTTCACCCAATTTTTTGAGTGCTAAATCCATTAAAATAAATTGTCTATTCTTTTCTTCATGCTTTTCCAGATCTTCTTCGACCGGAATAAGCTCAGAAAAGTCGTGTATGTTTCGGCTTGTCTTACTTTGCTCGTTCAACCGCTTCAACCAAAGTCTTCTACAAACTGAGTATAAAAAGGTTTTAAGTTTACTGTTTAACTCAAAATTACCGGCTTTAACTTTGTTATAGAGAACAATGATGGATTCTTGAAATATATCTTTGGCATCATCTTCATTCCCATTATTTTTGATTACTAATTGCAGTATCATCGGAAAATAGGATGAATATAGATGTTTAAGAGTAACTTTAGAATCATTCAGGATTCCTAAAACAATCTCACTATCTGATGGAACTGAGCTATTTAAATCTTTTTCCACTATTAATACTTATTCTTTGCAATTGTAACCCAATGATAGGAAAATATTTTTTTATTTTTTTTTGGAAAACCAGGGTTACCTTTTTACTTTGTGGGTATTAAGTTGTAATTATTTATAAATAAATTAAATCACTAAACAATGAAAAATCTTTTCAAATTCGGTTTCTTAGCTTTAGCTATCTCTTTATCAGTTGCTGCTTGTACCTCAAACAAAACTGAAGAAGCTGCTACTGATACAGTTGCTGCTGTTGACACTGCAGTAGTTGCTGATACCACAGCTGTTGATACTGCTGCTGCTGATACTGCTGCTGCTCAGTAATTAAACCAAAAATTACAATTAGCCATCTTGAATAGTATTCAAGGTGGCTTTTTTATTTTAACAGACTGAGCAAGGATTTTTTAATGGGTCAATAATCATTACCAATCGGATAAGTGTCCAACATCTTTAAATCTTACACAAGCGCTTTAAAAGAAAATAATCAAGTTAAGAAATGATGAAATTTCCTAATGAGCCGTTGAACTCCAGGAAGCTTAGAAGCGGACACTAATTATTGACCCGCTTCTAAGCATTTTATGCTAAATTAGATGGCTTCAGGCCTTTTCTTGAACCATCCTTTTATTCTCTTCGAATTTGAATCTCCAATCAATAGCATACAAGGTACAAGGATCAATGTTAAAAAGGTTGCAAAACCTAAACCGAATATCATCGTCCAAGACAATGGGCCCCAGAATGCAACATTATCTCCACCAAAATAAAGGTTTGCATCAAATTCAGTAAATAAGGTAACAAAATCCATATTTAAACCTACCGCAAGAGGAATTAAGCCAAGTATGGTGGCTGTAGCGGTCAGCAATACCGGCGTCATCCTAGTCCTGCCAGCCTCTATAATAGCTTCCTTGATATCCATTCCCTGTTCAATCATTAAATCGGTAAATTCTACAAGAAGAATTCCATTTCGAACTACTATGCCTGCAAGCGCAATAATTCCAACACCGGACATTACAATAGACATTTCCATTCCGAAAATGGTAATTCCGAGTAAAACACCAATTATACTCAACAGAATTTCGCTTAAGATGATTAAAGGTTTAGTAATTGAATTGAACTGACTAACAAGAATAATCAGTATCAAGCCCAATGAAATCAATAGGGCATTACCAAGGAAAAGCATGGTTTCTTCTTGTTCTTCCTGCTCACCAACCATGTTAACCTGAACTCCCGCAGGAGCTCTAAATTGATCAATTTCTTGCTGTATGTTAGCCACTACCTCATTGGGGTTATATTCACCAAGCACATTTGAGGATAGAATGATAATTCTCTTTTCTTGTTTACGCTTAATCCCCCCATAAGTATTGACAAAATCAATTGTCGCAAAAGAAGAAAGAGGTACCTGTCGGATTATACCGCCCATTCCCATATCTCTATAGGTAACCTTCATATTCCTCAAAGCATCCAAATTATTTTTTTGATTTTCATTGGCTCTGAGATTTATCTCATAATCTTCATTGGCATCCCGAAACTTGGAGACCTCTTTTCCAAAAATAGCGGTACGTAAATCCATGCCAATTTGACCGCTGGAAATTCCCTCTCTATTTGCACGTTCACGATCGATGTCAAAAATTATTTCAGGTTTATTGTTCTGAAAATCAGACTTTAACTCCTCTACACCGGCAATTTGGCGACTATCCAGGTGTTTTTTAAGGTTCTCCGACACTTTAACCAGTGAATCAAGGTTGTCGCCTGTAATTTCTATACTGATTGGTTTAGCTGTAGGTGGGCCGGATTGCTCCTGGGCGACCGTTATTTCAGCTCCCGGAATACCTTTTACTGCATCACGGATTCTATCAAGATAAACTGAGGTCCGTTCACCCGTCCGTTTACCAAAGCTAACAAAGGCAACTGTTACCTTACCCATATTAGAATATTGTCCTTGATCCTCACTTTGAGGATCAGTAACTCCAATGGTAACATTAGACAAAATTGAGGATACATCTTTATTATCTCTACCCACAACACTGGTTACTTTTTCCTCGACTTTCTTAACTATCTCATTCGTATAGGCTTGATCTGTACCCACAGGAAGTTGTATATAAACATAAACGAAGTTCGGGTCGGCCTTAGGAAAGAATATAATTTTTGGAGGCACCAAAGCAATTAGCAGAATGGTGAAGAAAAATAATCCTACCGTACCCCATAACATAGCTCTTGGTCGTAAAATTGCCCATTTAAGTACAGAAACATATTTATCCTGAATCTTTGGCCAAATGTTAAATTGGAATTTTCTTACTGTATTTTTTAAATAAAAATGATTCAGAAGATATAATAAACCAATGAAAACTACCAGATTACCTATTCCAAAATTGATCAGATAGCCAATAATCGCAACTCCCAAAAATATCAATAGGTTCTTCCTGAGAGCCCTGTCAAATTTCGGTTTCAGAGTATTATCATCCTCATGCTCCATGAAATCAACTGCAAAAACCGGATTGATGATATAAGCAACCAACAATGAGGCAAGAAGCGTAATAATTAATGTCATCGGTAGAAAGAACATAAATTCACCTATTACCCCGGGCCAGAATAACAAGGGTACAAACGGTGCCAAAGTTGTAAGAGTTCCTGAAAAAACAGGTAAAAAAACTTCTGCAGGAGCGATTTTAGCTGCTTTCTTAATTGGCACTTTTCCATTATTAAAAATACGATGAGTATTTTCTATAACCACTATGGCATCATCCACCACAATTCCCAGTCCAAGAAGGAAAGAAAATAAAACCATCATGTTCATGGTGAAGCTAAAACCCATGATGTTACCCAGTGCAGGCATAGCCATAAATGCAATAAACATCGACAAGGGTACCGAGAGCGCAACAAAGAGGGCATTGGTTATGCCCATGAAAAACATCAAAATAACCGTTACAAGAATGAAGCCTATAATAATTGTATTGATCAAATCATGAAGGGTGATTCTGGTTCTGTCAGATTGATCACCAGTAACCGTAATATTAAGATTCTTGGGAAGTGAATTAATTTTCATTTCTTTAATTAATGCATTTATTTTATCGGATGCATCAATCAGATTTTCACCACTTCGTTTCTTAACATTTAGGGTAATTACATTTTTTCCGTATAAACGAGCATAACTTTCCTGTTCCTTAAATGAATCTTTAACTTCAGCAATATCTCTAAGGTAAACAGAAGAGCCTGTCGGAGTTTTTATAATCAGGTTGGATAATTCTTGAGCACTGACGAACTCTTTCTTAATGTTCAGTGTTCTGCGCACCCCATCCATTTGAATAGTACCACCGGAAATAGTCAGGTTTTCATAACCAACTGCGCGTTCTATATCTCCAAATGAGATTTGTGCGGCTGCCATCTTATTCAGGTCAGCATTAATCTGAACCTCTTGCTCCAATGCGCCAACTATATCAACACCTGAAATTTCTTTCAGACTTTCAACACGGTCTTGAACATCCTCAGCGTATTTTTTAAGACTCTTTAAATCATAATCACCCGAAATATTCAAATACATTATCGGAAGATCTGAAAGATTAATGTCCATTACAATAGGCTCATTGGGCAGATCAGAGGGGAGATCTTGCCTGGCTTTGTCTACTGCATCCTTAACGCGTTGCTTTGCATCTTTTGTTTCAACATTGGTATTGAATTCGGCTGTAATAACGGAGAAATCCTGATATGAATTCGATGTGATTCTTTTCAAACCCGATGCAGACTTCAACTGCTTTTCAATTTGCTTGGTGACCAGGTTTTCCATGTTTGCTGGCGAAGTACCGGGATACACAGTCTGGATAAATATTTTTGGAATTACTACTTCCGGAAAATTTTCTTTTGGTAATCCTTTATATGAAAAATACCCAATTACAGCGATTATCAGAGTCAGCACATAAATGGCTGTTCTATTTTCAATGGCCCAACTGGATGGTTTAAATTCTTTATTAACTCCTTCCATCTGATATTAGAATTTATTTTAAATCGTTATAGCTTGAGATAATTAATTGGCTTTAACATTATCTCCCGGACTAATTCCGTTCGTGCCTGTAATGATAACTTTATCGCCAATTTTAAGTCCTGAAATTACCTCAGCTTGTCCCTCAGAAATTTTGCCAACTTGTATATTAGCACGTTTAGCCTTCCCTCCTTCTTCTATGAATACATAATCACCATTTTCGGCTTTTTGTATTGAATTGACAGGAACAACTAAAGCTTTAAGATTCTGATAATCAATAATTTTCAGGATGGCAAGCATATTTGGACGAAACGAACCGTTTGAGGGAAGCTTAATTTCTACATTAAAACTTCTGGAAAACGGGTCAATGGTCTTAGCCGCAAATGAAATTGTGGTAGAAAGAGTGTCGCGAACATCAGGTAATATTACTTGAACCTTGTCTCCCTGATTCACCCTGCTTACATATGACTCTGCGACTAGCGCTTTGGCCTTTAATTTACTGGCATTGACCACTCTGATGCCTGATATGCCTGGCGATACTGCCTGACCCACTTTCAGGTCCATCGCATCAATTGTTCCTGATATGGGAGACTTGATTTTATACATGTCAACCTGGGTTTTTAAGGTTGAAATGCGACGTAAGGCTGCATCCCTTTGTGTTTTGGCATTCAAAAACTGAACTTCAGTTCCAATTTTTTGATCCCAAAGGCTTTTCTGGCGTTCATATAATGTGTTTGCAAGATCAAGCTGAGTTTCTAACTCAGAAATGCTCTGACGCAATACTTGATCATCAATTTGGGCCAAAACTTGACCCTTTTTAACATTTTGTCCGATTACTGCATAAACAGAAGTTACAATACCTTGCGCTTGAGGATTGACCTGAACATTCTCTTCAGCATCAATTTTACCTTGAACTTCTAGATAATTTTTGAAAATAGCTTCTTCTAACTTCAAAATTGAAACGTCTTTATAATCAATGGAAGCGACTGAACTGCCAACTTCTGCTTCCAGCTTTTCTATTTTTGCATTCAACACCGCGCGCTCCTTTTTAAGAGCTTCAAGTTCAGATTTTAAATCCTTTGGTTTTTCGCCACAGGATGCGAGGAAAATAATAGTTGAGATTAATAATATTCTTTTCATTTGTTTATTTTTTTTAACGTTTGCGACTAAGTCGGGGCATATATTCTTTTAAAACTGAACTGTATAAATAATGGGATATTGTAGTCTAATAGACAATCTTGCCGAGTGCCTTATCCATGTTTACCTTGTTTATCAAAAGCTCATACAATGCATTAATATAATTGTTTTGGGCTTCCTTTAAAGAGGTTTCGGCCGTTGTAACTTCAATGCTCGAACCTACCCCTTGCTCATACTTTATCTTGGTAACTCTTAACACTTCTTGTGCTAATTCCATATTTCGATTTTGATTTTCGAGGGATTTTAATCCATTCCGGTAGGTTGTCTGAGCTTGTTCAACTTCAAGATTAATTCCATTCCTCAAATTGATTAAATTGTTTTCTGTTTTAAGAATTTCAAGTTTTGCATTACGAACCTGATAAAGCTTAATACCACCTGAAATAATTGGTACAGCCAGACGGAAACCAATTAAGGTTGTCGGGAAACTTCTTTCAAATAAAGTACCGAGACTATTCGACAAGGCGTTTTGTGAGGTACTTCCAAATGCAGACAATGATGGCAAAAATTGACTCTTATACCTTTTCAAATCAAGTTCATTCAACTTTTTCTGTGTTTCAAGCAAGGAATACTCTATTCGATTTTTGTAAGCAGCAGTATCTGAAACGGCAAAGGTCTGAATAGACTGAAGGTCAGCAATGGAATCTTTTAATGTCAGCTTACTTTTTATACTCATTCCCATCTGAAACTTTAATAAATTGACATTTAATTCTAAAAGCCTAATCACATTTTCGCGTTCAGTTTCAAGATTATTATTCAAAACTGTTAACCTGTCGACATCAATTTTTTCTACAAAACCATTTGTATAAAGGGCTTTGGTGTCATTTAAAGATTTTTTCAATCGAAGCAAGTTAGCGTCCAGAAGACTTAATTGTTCATTGCTTACCAAAACTGAATAATAAGCCTTGCTTACAGAAACGGCAGTTTCAATCCGACTTCGTTTCAAACCCTTGCTCGAAAGCTCCTTGTATGTTTTAGAAGCTTGTAAACCAACGAGATAGGATCCGTCAAAGATTAATTGATTCAACTCAAGACCAAGAGCAGATTGATATTTAACACCAAACTGTACCGGTAATAATTCACCAGGTTGGCCGAAGATTTCACCCGGAACCAAATTGGTTGGAACTTTTATAAAATCCTGAAAATTTACACTTCCATTAACCTGTGGTAAACCAATACCAGTGGTCTGTTTGACCGTATTTGCAGCGATTTCTTCATCAATTTTTGCATTCTGTACAGCACTTTGATTTCTTTGGGCGTATTCAATAGCTTCCTGCAAACTAAAATGAGCAACAGTATCCGACAGTTGAGCCTTGGCTTCCAAAGCGCCAAATAAGCAAAAGACTAGGCTTAGGTATTTATAGTTCATATTATTTTATTCTTCTTCAGTGATCTCTTTGTATTTGTTAATTAACTTATGTCCCTTTAGGGTACAAATTCCATATAAAAAATGCTCTGTCAGCTCAGACATGACTTGAATTATCCCATACTTTCCACTCGTATAGGCAGTATTTCCATTAAAAATCAAATCAATTTGTTCTAGCCTCATTTGCGTGAGAATATCAGGTTTAATACCTTCCCGATAATAACCCTCTCTTACACCACGTAATAAATTGGCATGAATGGTAAAATAAAGATGCTTTTCTCTAAAATCCTTAAAATACAACCAGGCTTCCGGATGATATTTTTGAAGGTCATAAAACAAAGTTGGGTTGATGTTAGACAGAACTTCCTTCATGGTTGTTACAGCAAAAAAAACTTCATGCACAGCATTCTCTGCCCTTGCTACATTTTCATTGATTAAGCACTTCTGACTGCTGAGCTTATTTTCAATGACAATATTTACTATCTCATTCTTATCAGTAAAATGGGCATAGATTGTTTTTTTTGACATCCCCAAATGTCTGGCGATATCATCCATCGTGACGCTTTTTAATCCATATTGGCAAAAAAGCTTATCAGACTCAGAAATTATATGTTCCCTTATTTCCAATTCAATTTTATTCATCGCAAAACTATGGAAACATTTATAAATTCCAAAGTTTCCGTAAAAAATTTTAGATATCTCTTTTTCAAGAAATTGTTAAGAAAAAAAAAACAAAAATTCATAGGTATCCGCTCCAAGGGAATAAAGTAAAAATCATAACTTTACTCAAAATCCAACTATGAGCTTTACTCAGTTATCTGCCATTTCCCCTGTAGATGGGCGTTATCATGCTTCCACCAAAGAATTAAGATCTTATTTTTCTGAAGCAGCATTAATTAGGTTCAGGATTTATGTGGAGGTAGAATATTTTATTTCTTTATGTGAGCTACCTCTTCCGGAATTAGCGAAAATCAATCCGGGTGTATTTGCTTCATTAAGAAGTATTTATCAAAACTTTTCTGAATCAGATGCTGAAGCCGTTAAATTAATTGAAAAAACAACAAATCACGATGTGAAAGCCGTTGAGTATTTCTTAAAGGATAAATTCAGTGAAATGGGTTTAAATGAATATAAGGAATTCATCCATTTTGGCTTGACATCTCAAGATATAAACAATACCGCAATTCCCCATTCACTTAAACTTGCTGTTCAATCATCTTATGTACCTGCCTTGAATGAACTATTGGAACACTTAAAAAGTAAAGTCAGTGAATGGGCTTCAACACCAATGCTGGCTCATACCCACGGTCAGCCTGCTTCTCCAACATTACTGGGGAAAGAGTTACAGGTATTTGTTGAGCGAATTGAAGTTCAGCTTAATCAACTTAAATCCATTCCCTATTCTGCTAAATTTGGTGGAGCCACAGGAAATTTCAACGCACATTTTGTGGCCTATCCCAATGTTAATTGGATCGATTTTGCCAATAGCTTTGTAAATAATCGTTTAGAATTGAACCGTTCTCAGTTCACTACACAAATTGAACATTATGATAATTTTGCTGCTCATTGCGATGCCATGAAACGCATTAATAATATCTTGATAGATTTGAACAGAGATATCTGGTCTTACATTTCAATGAATTATTTTAAACAGCAAATTAATTCAGGAGAAGTTGGTTCATCTGCCATGCCACATAAGGTCAATCCAATAGATTTTGAAAATTCTGAAGGAAATCTGGGTATTGCAAATGCATTATTTGAGCATTTAGCAGCTAAACTTCCAATTTCAAGATTACAGCGTGATCTTACTGATTCAACAGTTTTGAGAAATATTGGCGTGCCGGTTGCTCATACGCTTATTGCGATCAAATCAACTCTTAGAGGATTAAAAAAATTATTGTTGAATGAGCAAAGTATTCAGGCAGATTTAGAGTCTAATTGGGCAGTTGTAGCAGAAGCCATTCAGACCATTCTTCGGCGTGAGGCTTATCCTAATCCATACGAAGCGCTTAAAGATTTGACTCGTACCAATAAACTAATAACTAAAGAGGTAATAGCTCAATTTGTAGATAATTTAAATGTTTCTGATCAGGTAAAGCAGGAGCTTAAAGCAATTTCTCCTTCAAACTACACAGGAATTCAGGCAGTCATCCATGTGTCAAAACTTTAATAGAACAGTTTCTGAAACTAAAAATTGGTAAATTTGCGAGAAATTAATGAATATGAGTACTGCAAGTTCAATTACGAATGTATATACAGAAATTACTCCAAATCCTGCTACGCGAAAATTTCTGGTTAATAAACTACTTACCAATAACAGCATCGATTTCCCAAACAAGGAAAGTGCAGAAAAGTCGGATTTTGCGCGTGAGCTCTTTAAATTCAATTTTGTAAACGGTGTTTTTTTTGCCAGTAATTTTGTGACAATCACCAAATCTGAAATAGCAGACTGGCAGGATATTGAACCCATTTTAAAAGAATTTGTGAAAGGTGCGGTTGAGTCTGAGCTGAATATTGTCGAGAAAGAAGAAGTTGCTGCAAATTTTGAAGGATCAGAAACCGAAATCAAGATACAACAAATATTACATGATTATGTCCGTCCGGCTGTGGAGCAGGATGGTGGTGCCATAAGCTACAGGTCCTTTAAAGAAGGTATTGTAACTGTGGAGCTTAGAGGATCCTGTA
>VGGW01000100.1 GCA_016868395.1 Bacteroidota bacterium
CTTAAAACCGCATCGTTTTTCCAAAACTGCAAGCAGCATGTTCAACCTCTTCGTATCATAGCCGGTTGCCGAGCGCTGAGGAGTTCCGTAAGCCGAGACGCTGACTAATGCCTGGGTTTCAATCAGCATCGGCCTCAGACCTTCGAGCATGGCCGATATTGTGATACCACTCAAAGGTTCATCTCTTTGTGAAAGCAAGATTTCTGATGGATTAGATACTTCTCTGAGACCACTTCCCTGCATTTCATAAATTCCAAGTTCTGAGGCAGAGCCAAAGCGATTTTTAACCGCTCGCAATATCCGGTATAGATGATGTCTGTCTCCTTCAAACTGCAAAACAGTATCAACCATGTGCTCCAAGATTTTCGGCCCCGCAATCATTCCATCCTTAGTAATATGTCCGATAAGAAATACCGGAGTTCCGCTTTCCTTTGCGAAACGAAGTAGTTCGGCAGTGCATTCCCTTACTTGTGAGACACTACCCGGAGTAGATTCAACGTGAGCAGAATATAAAGTTTGTATCGAATCAATGACCAAAAGATCGGGCTGTAAAATTTCAATTTGTTTAAAAATATTCTGTGTAGAAGTTTCGGTAAGAATATAGGTATCCGAAGCTATGATATTTTTAATACCCGCAATTGGCGCAAGCCTTTCTGCACGCATCTTAATTTGCTGCTCACTTTCTTCACCGGATACGTAAAGAACTTTTAATCCCGGGAGGTTTAGGGCAACTTGTAGCATCAGTGTGGATTTACCAATACCCGGTTCACCTCCAATGAGAATCATTGATCCACTGACAATCCCACCACCTAAAACCCTGTTCAATTCCTTATCGGGAGTAATCAAACGATTCTCTTCGGTATAAGCAATTTCCTGTATGGGAGCGGGTTTATTAGAACGCTGAGAACTTGTCGATCCACCTTTCCAAGCCGGTAGAGAAAGACCGGCTTTCTCTATAATTTCTTCAACAAAAGTATTCCACTGATTGCAGGAAGGACATTTACCTAACCATTTTGCAGATTCATATCCACAACTCTGACAAAAATAAGCGGAACGGGTTTTAGTCATGGGATAAATCAGCAAATGTGAGAATTAGCAAATGTGAGAATTCGTAAATTATTAAATGCAAATTAATAAATGTCCGGATTAAAATTTAATCTGCACACTTACTAATCCGATAGCTATCGGATTGCTAATTATAGCTTGATCTCTTCTTCTTTGGAATTCAGAAAATGGAATTCGGTAAGATAATAGGAAGGCACATTTTTTACCTTAATCCATTTACCGAATTTAAAGAACCATTTACACTGAATAGAAAAAAGTCCCTTTTTTATATAGGCCTCAATATAAGGATGAACACATAAGGTAATGTTGCGCTCATTCTGTTCATTTAAAATATAATTCAGATTGTTCTCAATGTCATCCATTAAAATGATACTCGCCTTGATCTCGCCGGTTCCATTGCAGGCAGGGCATTTTTCATTGGTAACAATATTCATTTCGGGCCTTACGCGCTGGCGAGTCAATTGAACCAAACCAAATTTACTTGGAGGTAAAATGGTATGCTTTGCGCGATCCAATAACATCAAATTTTTCAGGTGATCAAATAATTCCTTGCGGTTTTGAGGTTTGTGCATATCAATGAAATCGATAACCACAATTCCTCCCATGTCGCGAAGACGTAATTGCCTGGCAATTTCTTTTGCTGCTTCCATATTGATCATTAGGGCATTTTGCTCCTGATTCTCAGTATTTGCTGTACGATTGCCGCTATTGACATCAATCACATGTAATGCTTCTGTATGTTCAATGACCAGATAGGCTCCCCCAGGTAAATTAACAGTCCGACCAAATGCTGATTTAATTTGTTTTTCAATACCAAAATGCTCGAAAATCGGTTCTTTACCACGATACTGCTTAACAATCTTATCCATTTCGGGAGATATCTCATGAACATACGATCTAATCTCCTCAAACAAGGTAGGGTCTCCAATATGAATATTTGTGAAATCCGGATTGAGAATATCCCGAAGTATGGTCGAAGTACGTCCCATCTCTCCAAGAATTTTCTTGGAAGGCTCAGTATTTGGAAGGCGTGTGGTAAACTTTTGCCATTTATCAATCAGATCAAGAAGATCTTTTTGTAATTCAGCTACGCCTTTACCTTCAGAGACCGTACGAATAATTACCCCGAAGTTCTTCGGCTTAATACCCTCCACTATTTTCTTAAGTCGGTTACGCTCGGTATTACTCTTTATCTTTTTAGAGATAGAGATCATATCCGAGAAAGGAACAAGTACTGCGAAACGTCCTGCAATAGAAAGATCGGAGCTTAAGCGCGGGCCCTTCGTTGAGATCGGTTCTTTGGCGATCTGAACAGGAAGTAACATATTCCGGTTCAGTATATCTGAGACTTTCCCGGATTTACTAATGTCCGTTTCAAGTCTGAAACTATTGAGCAACTTATCTTTGTAGCTGCCATTCTTTACAATCTTTGTGAGCTTTAACAGCGATTGAACCTGTGGTCCAAGATCCAGATAATGCAAAAAAGCATCTTTTTCGTAGCCTACATCAACAAAGGCGGCATTCAAGCCAGGCATGATTTTTTTAATCTTACCCAAATAAATATCGCCAACAGCATAATTGTTGCTGACCTGCTCTGTGTTTAATTCTACGAGTTGCTTGTCTTGCAGTAAAGCAATAGTAACCCCACTAGGGGCTGAATTGATAATTAATTCTTTTACCAATGGCTAAATTTAAGACACCGGTTAAGAAAACCGGTATACGTTTAAAACTAGGGAATAAATAAAAACAAACCAATGATTTAAGCCTCCTGCGCAATTGTACGGGAGGTTCAAACTATTAATTGAGTCTATATGTTAATCTGATCATGATGATAAGATTAAACTTCAGACTATTTTTTCTTATGTCTGTTTTTTCTCAAGCGTTTTTTACGCTTATGAGTGGCCATTTTATGTCTTTTTCTTTTCTTACCGCTTGGCATAATGTTGTTTTTTAAAAATGTTTTATAATTTAATTACTTAATTCGTTTACTTTCCTGTCCACAAACTGACTCATGTTTGGATCAGCGGCGATTTCTTTAGTTTTAAGATAGGCAGCAATCGCTTCTGTCTTCCTATCCATGTTCTCATAACTTGAGGCTAAATAAAACCAAGCCTCAGCACTAGGTGTAATATTGATAACTGTTTTAAAGCGCTCAACTGCTTTATCAAACTGACCGGATTTCATCGAAAACAAACCCAAATTCAAATTAGCCTTTAAATTATTGGGATCTTTCTTCACCACATCCAGTAAGAGCGTAATTCCCTGCATTGGATTTGGTGTTCCTGTCACGTAAGCTATACCTAGACCTGTTTTAACTTCCAAGGTATTAGGCTTAATTTTATCAGCATTTTGGTAAGAACTTATTGCTTTCTGAACCAAGGCGGGCTGCACAAGTGTATCCATACTTTGCTGATACGCATCGGTAAATTTATCTCCTGCTTTTAACCAGGTTTCAAAATTCGGTTCTTTTTGAGCAATTAATTCATAATAAAAAGCAGCGGTTGTGGTTTGATTAACATCGTCCCATTCCTGAGCAAGCCGCTTATGAATAGTTAACTTTTCCGTTTCAGCCGAATTCTTGAGTTGTGCTTCAAGATCTGTAATTTGCTTTTTTAAATTAGCAGTTAAACCTTCTTTAGCTGTGGCAGAAATGTCTTCTAAGGAGATCTCTCTGATCTTTTCAGCCTGAGCCGGAACAGATCCATTTGCTTTAGACGATTCTTCGTTTGATTTGACCAAGCCTTGAATATCCATAGAAAGCATAAGGCCCATCAGTACTATTACCGAGCCTATAACTATAATCTGCTTTCTTTGCAACATTCTCGGATGAATAAAACAATTACTTGTTACCGCCTTTTACCTTTTCAACAAAAACCTTAGCTGGCTTGAAACTAGGCACAAAATGCTCAGGAATAATTATCGCTGTATTTTTTGAAATATTTCGCGCAGTTTTTTTGGCTCTCTTCTTAACTATAAAACTGCCAAATCCCCTTACGTAAACATTTTCACCATTGACCATTGAATTTTTGACAACTTTAAAGAATGCTTCTATTGCTTCTTGAACATCTACCTTTTCAATTCCTGTTTTGTTAGAGATCTCTGTAATGATTTCTGCCTTAGTCATATCTATTTTCTTTATTTTTTTATTGTTATTATAGTTGTTTTGGGGATGCAAAAGTACTGGTTTTAATTCATTTTGGGAAATAAATCTGCTTTTTTTTAAAATCCAAGTCGCTATAAAACAAATAGTAAGGTATTTTTGTTGTTTAAATGAGTAAAACCCGCTGCAGTGGAATGAATTTTTCTGAAGAAATTATTGAGTGGTACCAAAAGCATAAAAGGGATCTTCCCTGGAGAAACACAAATGACCCTTACATTATTTGGTTATCAGAGATAATTATGCAGCAAACCCGTGTAGAGCAGGGAACGCCTTATTTCAATCGTTTTGTAGAAAAATACCCGAGTGTCAAACATTTTGCCTCAGCTACTGAAGCCGAAATATTAAAACTTTGGCAGGGCCTTGGTTATTATTCAAGAGGCAGGAATATGCATCAAACTGCCCAAGCTGTGATGGAGGAGCATGCAGGTTACTTTCCTAAAAACTATGAATCTTTAATCCGTTTAAAGGGAATAGGGGAATATACGGCAGCGGCAATCGCTTCATTTTCATCCAATGAGGCAAAAGCAGTGGTAGATGGAAATGTCTTCCGATTACTTTCAAGATACTTCGGAATCGATACCCCAATCAACACAGGAAGAGGGAAAAAGATTTTTACAGATTTAGCCAACGAATTGATTGACAAAAAACAGGCGGGGATTTTCAATCAAGCCATGATGGAGTTTGGATCCCTGCAATGTAAGCCTAAAAATCCGGTTTGTATTGCATGTCCATTACAGATGACCTGTGAGGCTCGGTTGAAAAACAAAATCGATAAACTTCCGGTCAAGATAAAATCGCAAAAAAGCCGAGAAAGATATTTCAATTACGTTTTGGTATTAAAAAATGATCAGATTCTGGTGAACAAACGCCGATCGGGAGATATTTGGGAAAACATGATTGATCTCCCTCTTTTTGAGACCGAAAGCCAGGCCGAGATTCCGGAACTTGTCCAATCAGAAAAGTTTGTTAAGGCTTTTGGCAAACAGGTTTTGATTCGTTCCGTTAGCGAACCGGTAAAACATATTCTAAGTCACCAAAAACTCTACACGACCTTTATTCGAATAGAGAATTTTACCGAAAATTTTCACCCGGATCAATCCTGGTTCTACGTAACCCGGGAAGAACTCGAAAAACTACCTCAGCCTAAACTAATTTTTCAATTCTTCGAAAATTTCTTTAAATTGTCGAATGAACCTTTTATAAACAAGTATCATGTCAGGGATTAACAAAGTCATTTTAGTCGGGCATTTAGGAAAAGATCCTGAAGTCCGTCATCTAGATGGGGGAGTTACTGTTGCCAGCTTCCCTTTAGCAACTTCAGAAACCTATAACAAAGACGGGAAAAAAATAGAGCAAACCGAATGGCATAATATTGTTATGTGGAGAGGTTTAGCCGATATTGCTTCAAAATACCTGCAAAAAGGAAAACTAGTGTATATTGAGGGTAAATTAAGAACCCGATCTTTTGAAGACAAAGAGGGGAATAAAAAATATACCACAGAAGTGGTTGCAGAAAACTTTACCATGCTTGGACGAAAAAGCGATTTTGAAGGACAAGCCGAAAACAACCATCAAAAATCTGATGAGGGGCATGGGCCAGGTAACAATACGATCACTGCCAAAGAAGATCAGCCGATGAATTATGAGAATGGTGCTGAAGATGATCTGCCGTTTTAGGATCGGGATTGAGAAGCTGTCTTTAATTTAGAATTTGCTTTCAAAGATGCTGTTCATTGAAAGTCTTATTGATGGATATTAATTAGTTTAGTTTTATTGATCTGACTGATAAGCCATTTGTTTAAACTATGTTTTGGTTTTGATCAATAGCCCAAAAAATTCCTGCTTTTTCATTTGAAAATGAATGCCACTACCTGTGGGTGATAAATTTCGATTTTAACTTTAAACAAAAATAGCCCGGAAAAAATCAAGGCTATCCTTATAGTACAATAAGAATCTAAGCGGTCTTATTTTACCTCCATATAATCAAGCGTAAGCCCGGCCAGAGCTTTAACTCCAAGCTTAAATGAACTTTCATCGATCATAAAATCAGGGGTGTGATGTGAGGGAGCAGTTTTAGGATCCATTCCTTTAGGCATTCCTCCTAAGAAGAAAAACAGTCCGGGCACTTTTTCCTGAAAAAAGGAGAAATCTTCAGCACCGGTTATTGGAGGTATCAGTTTCACGTTCTCCGCACCTGCCACTTTTGCCAAGCTTGGCAACATCTTTTCGGTTAATGCCAGATCGTTATAAGTAACCGGATAATGGTTGCTATATGGAATTTTTACCTCAACCGTGGCACCACCGGCCTCGGCTGTTTTGCTTGCTATGGTCTTGATCCGCTCAATCAGCATTTTCTCATCTTCCATGCTCAAAAATCTGATTGTTCCCAGCATTTCTGCAGTTTCAGGGATAATGTTAGAACGCACGCCGGCATGTAATGAACCTATTGTTACCACGCCGGCATTTTCTGTGATATTCAAATTACGGCTCACAATGGTCTGTAAATTATTGATAATCTGTGCTGAAATCACAATCGGGTCAACCGACGCCCATGGAGCGGCTCCATGTGCCTGCCTTCCTTTAACAATAATCTGCATATCATTCACTCCGGCCATCATTCCGCCCGGACGGTAAGTAATTTTTCCGGCTTCTGTCTGTGCCCAGATATGCAATCCAAAGGCAACATCTACTTTAGGGTTTTCAAGTACTCCTTCTTTAACCATGAGTTCCGCACCACCTTCTACTCCCGGAGCAGAGCCCTCTTCAGCAGGTTGAAATACAAATTTTACAGTACCCTTCAAGTCGGCTTTCATTCCGGCTAAAACCTCCGCAACACCCATCAGAATAGCCACATGTGAATCATGTCCGCATGCATGCATGACGCCCACTTCCTGACCATTATATTGTGTTCTAACCTTGGATGCAAATGGAAGCGAATTTCTTTCAGTAACCGGAAGTCCGTCCATATCAGCCCGTAATAAAACAACAGGGCCAGGTTTTCCACCTTTCAGGATACCAACAACCCCTGTTCTGGCTACACCAGTTTTTACCTCGATTCCTAAGCTTTCAAGATGTTTTGCAACAATTCCGGCGGTTCTGGTCTCATGGTTTCCTAATTCCGGGTGTTCGTGAAAATCACGACGCCATTCGATCACTTTCGCCTCTATTCGATCTGCGGCAGTGTTCAGTTTAGATTTTACTGCAACGGTCTGAGCCGTGGCTTGTACAGAAAATAAACATAAACCCGCCCAAAATAATTTCTTCATATTGAATTTTTTTGTCGTTAAAAGTAAGGAAATTATACTTTATTAGCCTCAGTTCGATAGTAGAAATTATCCTTTTGATGGATATCATCTTGCTCCGGACACCTATGATTGGATTTTGGAAAGCAATGCCTGCGTTTTATCGCTTCCTGCAGTCCTTTCCTCCGGAGTATTTCCGGCAAAAAATGCTACTTGATTTCAAATGCTCCATCGCCGGAAGATACCTCCTTCGGCAAGTTTTAGTTTACCTAAAGTTGTGTTTCATCGGCACGGGCAGTCCGGAAATAGAAGCACAAACCCGGGTGGCAAACCTATCTTTTTTGCTTTACCGAATTTTAGGGTAAGGATTCCATTTCCCCCGAAAAAATAGGGCAGAACACGAGACAGACTGAGAAAAATAATCAGGACCCGGCAAGATCTTTTATCAATCTCACCTAAATTAGATTGTTTATATCGAACTCAAGTTAATTAATTACTCGAGCCCATTTGCTTTAATATTGCTTTAAGCTTCTGCACATGTTCTCCATCAGTTATAATTTCACTAAATGGGGCTCTATTAATTGGGTCTCTGTTATATTCAATGGATTTTTTCGCGCTGGAATGAAATTCATATGCTCCCGTCTCGGCAGCAATTTTCTCTAAATTAAAATGATTTACTCCCGAACCAGGCATAATTTGAATTCTTAATCCTGCTTGGCTAACCAAGGATTTTAATTTTTCAGTTGCTTCATGAGCAAACTCTTTCCCACCGGAAGTCAATACCCGACTGCATCCAAGCTGAACAAGATCTTCAAGCGACCTCTCTAAAGATGTACAACGGTCAAATGCCCGATGGAATGTAATTTCCATTTCACCGGCAAGACTAATCAACTCGGAACATCTTTCCATATCAATGCTTGAATCTTTTCTGAGCATCCCAATTACAACTCCTCGACAGCCAATTTCTCTACACAGGAGTACATCCTGCCTCATTATTTCAAATTCCTCACTGGTAAAAACAAAATCGCCTCCTCGTGGTCGAATGATTGGAAAAAACGGTATCTGCAGTTGAGCTTTACACTGAACAATCATTCCATAGGAGGGGGTAGTACCACCTTCCGCAAGATTATCACAAAGTTCAATCCGGTCAGCTCCAAACTCCTGGGCAAGAAGGGCTGAGCCGATACTTCCAACACAGATCTCGAGTTTATACGACATAGAAATGTGAATTTTTTGCTTTCATCTGCTCTGATTTCTGCTTCTGACCTAGGCTATCAACTTACAGAGCTTTATCTGTTTGTACTAGCCTTAGTATCTGCTTAATAATAGCTTGGCGAATTTATTAATTGCTTTTGATCCCTATGATCGCAAACAGCAAAACTGAAGCCTTTCTGAATCGCATATCCGCCAAACTGGCCTTTTTTATTCAAAGCCAAAAAACCCACCTGAATTTGTTTGGCTGTTTCAGGTTTCTTCCTGATAATGCGCATTACCGCTTCTTTGCATGCTTCATCCGGCGAATAGCCCTGCCTCATCAATTCAACGACCAAAAAACTGCCTACATTTCGAATCACTTCTTCCCCTACACCTGTGGATGTTGCAGCGCCAATTTCATTGTCAACGTAAAGTCCGGCACCAATTATTGGCGAGTCACCCACCCGCCCATGCATTTTATAAGCCATACCACTGGTTGTGCAAGCGCCAGACATGTTTCCAGCTGCATCTATTGCGAGCATACCAATGGTGTCATGATTAAATTGGTTACCGGGTAATTTCGCCGGACTGAAAAGCCGGTTTTCTATGTTTATTTCAGGATTATACTTCGCTGTTTTTAGCCATTCTTTCCACGCTTTTTCAGAGGAAGGCGTCAGCAGATTTTCTTTTTTAAACCCTTGCTCAAGTGCAAATTGTAATGCTCCGGCACCTACCAGCATCACATGGGGAGTTTTCTCCATGACCCTCCTGGCAACTGAGATGGGGTGAATGATATGCTCTAATGCCGCCACACTTCCACAGTTCCCAAATTCATCCATGATACAAGCATCCAAGGTTACCCTGCCATCTCTGTCAGGAAAACCACCATATCCAACCGATTGATTATTTGGATCAGCCTCGGGAACATGGACTCCAATTTCAACCGCATCGAGTGCCCTACCCTTATTTTTTAATATTTCCCATGCTGCGGCATTGGCTGCAATTCCGAAATCCCAGGTTGAAATAACTATCGGAGATTTTATAAGGTCTGTATTGATTGATTTTGCAAGTGTCTTATCTCCGGATAATACGGAAGCACTTGCCAGCGAACCCACTGCTAAAAATTTACGACGACTGATCATAATTAAAGTTAAGTAAAGATCGCATTCTTTGAAATGTTTTGGAATATTAAAATACGGGTTCGGGTATAATATAGGAGAATATTTACCGGTATTTAGGCGCTGAAGCACCTGTATTTGCTCCATTCTGATCGTTTAGGTTTTGGGCTGAAGCCCGATCTTGTAAACGAATTCTTAACCCGGAGCTAAAGCTGGGGTTATCGAGTGTGGTCGTTTTCGAGCCAGTCCGAACGGAGTTCATCCGTGCGGGCTTCAGCCCAACATTAAGC
>VGGW01000101.1 GCA_016868395.1 Bacteroidota bacterium
ACAAAATCTCCGTTAACGTTTTTTCCTCCGCCTCAGCTGGTGCGGTAGGCACAGTTCAAGCCAAAGCATTAACTTTAATAGCATCAGGTGCAGCGGCGGCATTTTGCTACTTTTCTGCTGAAGGAAAAGTAGAGATAATAATTATGAGCTAAAAATTTGATCTTTTATTTTACAATTAAAAGTTCCCCGGACACTAGTGAATTAATTTTTTAAACTTATCAGTAAATAAGCTTCTGCTGAAATCAAATTATTATTGTCATTAAAGGTTATTCGATTGAATACTATTTGAACTTTCATATTATCGAATTCGATATCCTGACTGAGTAAATCCCTTGGGACTTGCATGCTCTGCTTATCGGTTAATGCCTGCTTTTGAAATTCTTCTTTAAGGGTACCGAGGAACGAATCGAGAAGGACAAATTTTACTTCTGACTTGTACTCAAGCTTTAACTTTTTTTGTTTTTTGTTTTGATAAATGAGTAATTTTTGGCCAAGAACGGAAGTTGAGGAAGTATCGGAAGTTAAATTCAATGAAAACAGGTACTCGGCATTATGTAAAGGAGTTGGTTCTGAATTAAATGCTTCAACAGTTTTGACTCCAAGATTCAATTTAGAATTGTTTTCATCGTCAGCCTGAAGATTTAAGTATTGATATAACCAAAGTTTTTGCCGACTTATGAGTTCCCAGCGATTGGTACGGGAATCAATTTTCTTTGATTCAAGGATGGCAATAAGTGAATCTTTCACCTGGTCTAAGTCATGCTTGATAATGGGATTGAAACTTTCCAAACCATGCATAACTACAAGGTAATCCACAACATTAATCATCCGCAGCCTATCATTTTTCTCAGGCTTAACTTTTAATGAAATAATCCGGTCACCTTCCAAAGCTCCGTGCTTTTCGAATAACACCTTAAGTTCATGAATTTGCGACCTTCTGGATGTAGAAAATGCCCCCTGTGGACCATACACAGAACAAATAGTTATCAGGCATAAACTAAAAGGGATAATCATGATATTCTGAGTTTTTGATATCAGAAAATATCCACAAATGAAGGATAACCAGACTGCCAGAATAATCAGAAAGTACCGCTCCTCAGTAAGTCCATAATCAATAACTCTTGCCAAAACCGCCCAGAAAAGTAAAAGTATCAGAGGGATCAAAACATAGTAAAAACTTCGGCTAAAGGTATTTAACCATTTATTTTCAGAAAGATTTCTGACCGGATATATCAATAGCAAAGATAATATCCCGAAAACTGCATAACCCAAAACAAGGTTAGATACCAGTCCTTTTGGAAGTTCCCAATCAATTAAAATCTTTACCTCATAAGCCAACAAGATAATGGCATAAACACTTGCCAAAGGCACAAGTACAAACTGAGTAAATACTTTTAAGGCATTGGGGTAAGTTTTAAGGTCCTCCAGCTTATTTAATTCCTGTGGTACCCCTGAAAGAAAAAAAACTGTTTGAAAGATTCCTGCTATCCAAACCCAAACTATTGCGAAAGTATCCCAATCAAACTTAAAATTAAAAAGGAAATTCATAGATCCTATGGCGGCAGCAAGGCCAAGAAATAGAACTGTACTATATAATCCACCGATAATAAACCGAAGGAAGATAGTTTTATTGAATTGCCAGAACGCGTGAATCTTACCTGTTCCGAAAAAAGCCGAAAATGAAACCAGAAGATGAAAAGCCAAGGCAATTAAAATAAATCTGAAATAATCTGTTTCCCGTTCTGAAGGATCGATTAAAAAGAATAAACCGATAACAAGCAATAGAACCAAAAGCCTGAAAAGCACTCTTTTAGCTCCAGAAAAAGATTTGTTCTCTAAAAAAAGACTAAGCGAACAGGATAAAACTAAACCCAGGTTAGCCATCATGATTAGCCTGATACAAAAATTCTCCACCGGCACATTCAAATCACTAATTTCTATTAATACTGTTGCTACAACTGTTCCAAGCAATGCAAAACCAATTTCATGAGGGAAACGTGATACTACATTCTTAATCGATTCCAAAAACGTGTGGAGAGAAGGGAATTTCATAAATATAAAATTAATGTAGAGAATAAATTATTGTTGTATAAGGTAAAGCCCAAGCCTTAAAATTAACTAAAAGAAGAAGAATATAGTGGCAAAAAAGGCCCCTTTTTGGTCAAAAAATGTTAACCGATTCAGGTAAATTCAGTTTAAAAACAAATTTCAAATGCTTTGTCAATCAGGTCAATTTTGAAATTTCAACATCAGCTAACCAATAATTTATATCCTTTACCGTGTACATTAATAATTTCAACTTTGGGGTCATTTTTAAGGTATTTACGGAGCTTACTCAAGAATACATCCATACTTCGACCATTAAAATAATTATCATCATGCCAGATGGAAATTAAAGCCTCCTCACGAGTCAAAACATCATTTTTTTTCAAACATAAAAGCCTGAGCAATTCGGCCTCCTTTGTGGATAATTTTTGCTGATTATCCGCATTTGTAATTAACTGAGCGGTATAGTCAAATTTATACGTTCCAATATCAAACTTTGAAGGCAGATCCGATCCTTCAGCAATCTCCGGATTTGATATTCTTTTAAACAAAGCATTAATCCTTAGGAGTAATTCCTCGATTCGGAATGGTTTTGTGATGTAATCATCTCCTCCCAAATTATATGCTTCTGCCTTATCCTCAATCATAGTCTTTGCTGTTGCAAATATGATAGGTACATGTGGATTGACGCGACGAATTTCTTTACCTAAACTGAAACCATCCTTTTTAGGCATCATTACATCGAAAATGCACATATCAAAATGAGAATTATTGAATGCCTCGAGGGCTTGATCACCATCCTGACAAAGCACAACATCAAACTTCCCCTTTAATTGCAAATAATCTTGTAAAAGAATGCCCAAATTCGGGTCATCTTCAGCGAGTAATATTTTTTTCATCGAGTCATTTTTTTGTTTTTGAGGTGATGAAACCTGTCTAAAAGGGTTTTAGCGCTAAGTCATTATGATTCAACCATCGTCTTTATGAAGTTTTCTAAAAATCATATGGTTTTCATAACGAGGATAGCATACGAGGAAAAAATAGTCTTAAATTCTACCTTATGATCATGCTAATGGTTTTAAAGGCAAACTAATTTCGAATTCAGAACCAATATCCTTTTCACTTTTAACCCGAATTGTTCCCTGTAAACGTTTGATGATGTTATTTACATAACTCAAGCCCAAACCAAATCCTTTTACATCATGCAGATTTCCGGTTGGAATGCGATAAAATTGGTCAAATATCTTGGATAACTGATCTTTGCTCATTCCTATTCCCTTGTCAGCAACCTGAATAACGAGGTTTTTACCAGCTGTAAAGGTACTGATCTTGATCTGAGGATTTTCAGGACTATATTTATTGGCATTATCAAGCAGGTTAAAGATCACATTAGAAAGATGAAGCTCATCGCCGCTAACCATTGAATATTTTGCTTTTAAATCGAGCTCAATTTGTGCATTTCTTTTTTGAAGCTGTAGTGACATGCTGTCAACTATTGCTGAAAGCAGGTCATTCATATCAACATCCTTATGTTCCAATTTTAGATCACCTTTTTCGATTTTCGCAATGTGCAATACTCTTTCAATATGATTTCCAAGACGAACGTTTTCATTATAAATAATATTCGCCAGACGCTCAATTCTACTCTTGTCGCTCGCTAGCTCTGCGTCTTTCAATGCTTCACTCGCAATCATGATCGTAGCTACCGGCGTTTTAAACTCATGGGTCATATTATTAATAAAATCAGTTTTCATTTCTGAGATCTTCTTTTGCTTCAAAATAGAATGAATGGTATAAGCAAAACTGAAAATAATTACCATCAATAATCCGCCAGATAATCCCATCATGGCAGTCATATTTGAAAGAATAATTGAATTTTTATCGGGGAAGGTGATGGTTAACATGCCCGAATCACGAATCATATCCTTGGGGAACAGTGGAGTTTCATAGCTGTTATGGGGAAGAAATTTCGTTTGATTTGAGGCTCTGGTAAAAATCAGAGAGTCGCGCACTGAGGAGGTAACCATGAACTCATAATTACTCAATATGGCCAAGTTCCGCAGCTCTGACCTTAGCATAGAGTCGAGTGTTTGCGGATGAACCCTTTCATTTAAGGGGATGTCGACTTCCTTGTATTCCTGATAAAGATCTTTGAATAAATCTTCCTTCTTGTTTTTTTCTTCGGCAAAATATTGCTTTACTTTCTGTACTCTGGTATCTTTTTCTGCCTCGGGAACTTCCGGAGGGCGGGGTAGATTTCTGAGTCTGGGCCTGGGGATAGTTCGCAAAAATGCCCCCTCAATCGGATCAAAAACTATATACTGGGTTACAGAATCTGGTAGTTGACCAGGTGCAGTTCCGTTCAAGGCAGCATTAATTTGTGGTAGGAGTTTAGGCGATCTTGAAATAGTTCTCCTGGTTTGCTCATGAATCTGGCCAAATGCATCCTCAACCTGAAAAATATCTACTCTCAGATTATACTCCATATCTTTGAGTTCATTCGCTGAAATTGCATCATTAAAAGAGACCACATTTGGATATCGTGCCCGCAGCAAGCTGTCTCTGATCAGAAAAATACTGTCAGCCTTCCGTTGCTGAACCAACAAATATTTCTCATCAGACATTTTTGGTTTACTTTTCTTGATGTTGGCAGGCTTTTCAGCTGCACTAATGAATACGGGAGGCTTTTCTATAATTACTTTCTTCGGGAGTCTGATCAATTCAGCTTTCTTCTCTAAGAAATTATTGGCGTCCTTTTTAGCAAGCCGCTCAACTACATTTTTTAAAGCTTCATGAACAGATTGGTCAAACAAACGGGACTGGAGTTGGAAGGACTGTCTGAAAAAATACCACTGCATACCCATTACTCCTAACAAGGCAATGGCCATTAATCCAATTATTAAGGTGATGCTTTTCCTTTTCACAGCAAACAAAAATACATAACACGCTTAATGTCAATATAGTTTTAACATTTTTTAACAAAGCATTAACAAAATCGCATCCCAAGGTCGCCTAGATTTGACCCAATAAAATAACGGCATTTTAACTAAAATACTTTCGAAACTAAATTATATAACTATGAAAAAGGTAATACTTAAGCCAAACCTGATGTTGACGATTTTTTTTACACTCATTATTTTAGGTTTGTCCGGCCAGGTAAAAGCACAAGCAGAAAAAAGAATAAATCAGACTATTATCATCAAGAATGGAGATACTACCATAAATGGTAAAAAATTAAGTGAATCAAATCTGCAAGAAAAAATTCGCTTGAGGAAAGAGTTCAGAGATATGAAGAGTCGAATGAAAGATTCGGGTTTACAAGCAGAAAATGACCATTTGCCTGAGCAAGGATCCCTTATTGATAAAAGGGTGATCATTACCAAAAAAGGAGATAAACCGCATATACTGCATTGGAATGATGGTGAATTTGACCTTCGGGATAACATGCCGGGTGAGCTTTACATGTTTAAATTTAACGGGGATAGCAGTTTGACATTTGACTTAAACGCCGATACCATCATGAAGCAATTCAGATTTAAAATTGACGGTTTGGATAGTCTCCGGGAACGCGTCATTACAATGCACCGAAATTTGTCACCTAAGTCACCGGGAATGCCCAGAATGCCGGCACGCCCGACTCCACCGTCAGCCTTCGATTTTGAGAGAGCAGAATTACCTACAATGAGAAAGCAAAACAACAGCTCAACATTGAGTTATCATTCCATTGATAAAAATGGAATATCAAGTAAAATGAGTATCCGGCTTAGCGAAATTGATAAAAGTCAACTGAAGGGCATCCTAGAAGCTGAACCCGGAGATCAAACCTTAGAAGTAAAGGATTTAACACTATTCCCTAATTTCTCAAATGGTAAAATAGGAATTTCGTTCAATCTTAACAGCAAAGGTCCAATCAAAATGGTGATCGTGGATAGTGATAAGAAACCGGTATTTACGGATGAGGTTGCCAATTTTAATGGAACCTATATGAAACAGATTTCAATTCCTGAAAATGGAATTTATTATATCTCCGTCAAGCAGAATAATCTGTGGTTTGTGAAAAAACTGGTTAAGGAATAATGATATCTTAATCATCAAGAAGCCCCGTTCCGGAATCCCGGACGGGGCCTAAATTTATAAAGTTTTAGATTGAATATTCGGTATGCATGGGCTAGATGCATAACCATCCTGAACTTACAGTACAAAAAACAGTTTGAGCCTATCAAGCGATGAAGAATTAGGACATCAGTTGGTTTAAAAAATTAAACGCTTTTAAACTCCTGATTATCTGTTCTAAGTTTTATACCCCCGATTGAGCAAACAAATCAAAAAATTACCATAAAATTCTACAGTTGAATTTTAATTGATCTTAAAATGGTAAATCATCATCTTCAGCAGAAGGGCTAAGATCCGCAGGTGCGGCGTATTCAGGAGCTACCTGAGCTGCCGGGCTCAATGAAGCCAATGGGTTAATTCTCCAGACAGCCAACGTATTAAAGTAGGAAGTTTTACCGGTCTTATTATCTGTCCATGCACGTCCACGAAGGTTAAAAAACAACTCCACCTGATCACCTATTTTAATATTATCAAAAAGGTTCACCTTATCCTGAACTGCCTCAAACTTTACGAATTCCGGGTAAGTTGGATTTTCTGCATATTCAAGTATCAACTCACGTTTTTTGAATTTCTCACTCACAGTAATTACCGGAGAGATCTCATGTACTTTACCTTTGATATCCATGTTATATAATTATATATGTATTCTACTTTCAAAAGTTAAAAAAATCAGTCTTTATTTTCAAAAATCTGCAGACCGATACGAAATGTAAAAGTATAAAATTAAGGCAGTTTATAATTGCTAACTTCGCAATTTATTATGCAAGTTTTCCACAAAAAAAGTAAGATCATTATAACATGCAACAATCGTTTGGCTCCTTATCTGAAGCAAGAGGTTGAATCATTGGGATATGTGATCAAGAGGGTATTTAGTACAGGAATTGAGTTGGAGGGAACAATGAACGACTGTATTCCGCTGAATTTAAATTTAAGATGTGCGAGTCAGGTTTTATACTCCATTAATTCTTTTAAAGCCGAAAATCCGGCAAGACTTTACAAAGAATTAATGGAAATATCTTGGGAGGAGCTGATTGACTTTACGGGTTATTTCACGGTTAGTTCAACGGTTGATAATGAAACAATTACTACTCCCCTTTTCGCGAATCTGAAAGTAAAAGATGCCATTGTTGATCGCATAAAAGAGAAAAAAGAAATTAGACCCAATAGCGGACCTGAAGCAAACAAAGCAGTCATCCACCTTTACTGGAAAGAAAACGAGGCCGAAATATTCATTGACACCTCCGGAGAAACTCTTGCCAAACATGGCTATCGAAAAATCCCGGGTAAGGCTCCGATGCTTGAGGCCTTAGCGGCAGGGACGATTATGGCTACAGGCTGGGACCGCAGGAGTCCCTTCGTGGTGCCAATGTGTGGATCCGGAACCCTTGCCATTGAAGCCGCTTTACTGGCAACTGATAAAACACCCGGATTGTTCCGAATGAATTATGGCTTCATGCATATCATAGGCTATGATGAACAGGTTTTTTTTGAGGAAAGACGTAAACTAAAAGAAAAAGCAAAAAGGGAGATAGATTTTAGGATTGTAGCTACTGATTATTCGGCAGATGCCATTGATATTTCCAAAAAAAATGCAAAAACGGCTGGTGTTGATCACCTGATTGATTTTGCAGTTTGCGATTTTGCAGATACAAAAATACCTGAAGCCTCAGGAATTGTGATTTTTAACCCTGAATATGGGGAGCGACTGGGTGTTCACACCAAACTGGAGTCTACTTACAAGCGTATCGGTGATTTCATGAAGCAGAAATGTAAGGGATACAAAGGATATATTTTCACGGGAAACCCTGATCTGGCAAAAAGAATAGGCTTAAAAGCTTCAAGAAGGATTGAATTTTATAACGGTAAATTAGATTGTAGGCTTTTGGAATATGAATTATATGAAGGTAGCAAAAGAGAACCTAAACCTGAAAGATGATCAGTTGATTGCTGAAACCGTAAAATTTGTTAAAGATACTTTAGCAGGTGCAGAAAGCGGCCATGATTGGTGGCATATCCTGAGGGTATGGAAAAATAGTCTTCAAATTATCAGAACCGAACCAGCAGATCAACTCATTGTCGAATTGGCTGCCTTGTTACATGATATAGCCGACAGTAAGTTTCATAACGGCGACGAGGAAATCGGGCCAAAAAAGGCCGGAGATTTCCTTCGTTCAAAAAATTTACAAGAAGAAAAGATTCTGCATATTCAGCAAATTATTCGTCATATGTCATTTAAAGCTAGTTTGGAGAAAAAACAATTCCACTCAAAAGAGCTTGAAATCGTTCAGGATGCCGACCGCCTTGATGCAATTGGAGCCATTGGAATTGCCAGAGCATTCACCTTTGGCGGATTTAAAAACAGAGAACTATACAATCCAGAAATTCCTCCTGTCCTTAACATGAACAAGGAGGAATACAAGAATTCTAAGGGCCCTACTATCAATCATTTTTATGAAAAACTACTCTTGCTGAAAGACAAAATGAATACTGAATCCGGAAAAAAAATCGCTTTAGAAAGGCATTCATTCATGGAACAATATCTTGATCAGTTTTATAAAGAATGGGATGGAAATTGAATTGGCTTTTATAGGCCTAAATAATGTTCAAGATTCCAAAATAAATCAGCATCATCACGCTGCTAAAGATGGTCATTCGAGTCATATTTCTAAAGTTAGCCCGATCAGGATTTTTATAAACCTGAAGGAACCAATAGGCAAAAAATAAGAAAACAGGGGAAGAAATGACTAGAAATAACCAAAAATTCGAAATTAAATCCATTCTTGACCAATAAATAAACAGCAAAATTATGGCAAAGAGAAACAGGCATGCTGAAAAGTAAAATGAGCCTCTGATTCCCAATATCAAACTCAAGGTCTTATCACCTCTTCTAGAATCTTCTTCATGCTGGTACACCTGAGTAAGTGGATAGACCGCACCAATCAGGCAGGAACAAATGAGACCTGCTATCGTAAAATTCAAATTCCAACCCAACAGGGTATCAAGGCCGGAAACGGAAGCGTAAGTGCTCCAGTAAATAAACGCCCCCTGAAAAATAAAGACAATCAAAAAACTTAAGACAGGGTATTTTTTCAACCTAATCATCGGATGACTGTACATCTTTGAAAATATCCCATAGCTTAGAACAGCGAAAAATAAAATCCAACCCACACATATCGCTAATGTTAAAGCTATTGTATCAAGAATAAGAGAAAAATAATACAGACTTTTATCAACCTGGGGAGGTTTTTCGATCAGGGCAATGCTCCCTTCGTCCTTATCGAAATAACTATTATAACCATTACTGGCCGGATAAACGAGTAAATGCCAGATCAAAAACGTTAGGATGGTATCCTGAATATCAAAATCGGGCACCTGAGAGAGGGCATAAAAAAATACCGGCATCAGGAAAACAGAAAATAAAAATCGTAAATGCAGTATGGTGGAGAAACTTGGGACGATTGATCTGGAAGAACTCATGTACTAAAATAACATTTTACAGGAATCATTAACCCATCAATTTCCGTTTAAATATTTAAGGTGAAATAGATGTAAGATCTTGCCTGAGCCTGATTATTTTTCTAAGCTTTTGGAAAGCAGGGTCTGTGGCTCCCGGTCCCGTGTTCTGCCCTATTTTTTTTGGGGGGGGGGATGGAATCGTTATCTTAAGATTCATTAGTGCAAAATAGATAGGGCTGCCACCCGGGTTTGCTTAGCAGGG
>VGGW01000102.1 GCA_016868395.1 Bacteroidota bacterium
CAAGAAACGAGGAAGATAAAATTTTCAATACCATTCAGGATATTCTTGATCAGGATTATCCTGCCGGGTTAATGGAATTAATTGTGGTTGATGATCATTCAACTGACCGAACCTCGGATATAGTTCGTTCTTTTGCTGAAAGGGGTGTAGGGTTGATTATTTTGAATGAAAATAAGCCATTGAATTCCTATAAAAAAAAGGCGATAAGTGAGGCCATCAAGCTTTCAGATTCAGAGCTAATTGTTACGACTGATGCCGATTGCAGAATGTCAGCTTCATGGCTACGAACTATTGTCAGTTTCTATGAATCGGGTAATTATAAAATGATTTCCTCTCCTGTAATTTATTTTGAGGAGAAAAGCATATTTGAGAAGATGCAAACACTGGACTTTCTTTTTTTATCGGGTTTGGGGGCCGCGGGCATTGGGAATAAAATGCCTTCTACCTGTAATGGAGCCAACCTTGCTTATCAAAGGGAAGTTTTCCATGAAGTAAAGGGTTTTCAAGGAATTGATCAGTTGGCTTCGGGCGATGATGAACTATTTTTACATAAAGTAGCATCCGTTTATCCTAATGGAATTGGTTTTTGTAAATCCAAAGATGCAATTGTTTATACCCATGCCAAGACTAACTTGGCAGAATTTATACAACAAAGAAAAAGATGGGCATCCAAAAGTACCAGCTATAAAAACAGGGCTATTATTTTTATAAGTTTTTTAGTTTGGGTTTTTAATTTTATTCTTGTTTTGAATGTTGTTTTGGGCTTTTTTAACCCTTTATCTTGGTACATCTATTTGCTTTGCCAAATCATTAAGGTGCTTGCCGAAATGTCCTTATCCATCCCGGTATCCAGGTTTGCCAACAGAAGCCAATTATTGTGGTATTTACCCTTTCTTTCTGTGGTGCATATTTTTTATGTTCTGTATATTGGATTAGCCGGTAACGCAGGCAAATATAATTGGAAGGGTAGGATGGTTCGATAGAACTTAGAACCCACCTTTAACGGGGTGGCAATTGGGCTCGGCTGAATGACAAGATCGAGTTCAAGTTACCTATTTATGCCCTTTTAGCTGGCCCAATGAATTCATCCATGATTGTAAGTCGGGATTATTTATTTAATTTTAGGAATCTCGATACTCAACAGAATAGTCTTGCATAGAAAACCAAAAACAACTGTAAGTGATGAAGCTGAGTTGATTCAGCTCTTGCTTAAGCGGCAAGCTGAATTAAACTCTTTGCTTGAAATAACTCAGGCCATCAATATAAATAGCCCTTCTTCAGTTTTATTCGAGATGCTCGAAGTAATTTTGAATGTTCACCTTAAAATTGGAGAGATTCGTCTTTTAGTAAAGGAGGGAGAACATTTTTATTGTGCCAGTCGGTTTGGAGGAGCATTTGAAAATGTAAAAACATTGAAGAAAGCTTGTCAGGCATTAAGTAATTATACAAATATCACTCCCTTGCTTGGACATCAGGATCAACTTTTGAGTAAATACGAATATTTTGTTCCGGTTTTTCATAATCAAGAACTGCTCGCATTTGTGTTGATTGGGAATTTTGATACCAATCAAAATCTCCTTAGCAGCGATCTCAATTTCATTCAAACCTTAATCAATGTGATCGTCGTCGCCCTGGAAAATAAGAAACTTTTGAAAGAAAGGGTTGGGAGAGAACGTTTGCAACGTGATATGGAGCTGGCGGTTGAGGTTCAAGGGATGCTTATCCCAAGACAGTTACCCAAAAGTGGTGCGGTAAAAGCCGGAGCTACCTATCTTCCAAATGAGAATATTGGGGGCGATTATTTTGATTTTATCAAATTGGGTTCGCATGAATACCTGTGGTGTATCGCCGATGCCTCGGGGAAGGGGGTTTCTGCGGCATTGCTCATGGCTAATTTACAAGCCAGTTTAAGGGCTTGGGCTTCCGTTGAAAAGAACTTAATCAGTTTAACTCAACGTTTGAATGAAATCATTTTCTCCAACACCAATGGGGAGCGATTTGTCACCCTTTTTCTTGGCCTCTATAATGAACAAAGTAGAGAATTGCAATATGTTAATGCCGGGCATAATCCTTCCGTTCTGATTATGGGTGACCAGGTTAAATTTCTGAAAGAGGGTACGACAATCATTGGTGCTTTTGAAAATCTTCCCGTAATAAATCTAGGTAGAGAATGGCTGACTTCCGGAAGTATAGTTTTCAATTATACAGACGGCCTGGTCGAGAGTCCGAATGAGGAGGTCTATATTTCTGATCAAGAACTTGTGGGTCATCTACTGGAAAGTTGTCACCTTGAGGTGGATAAACTAAATGAGCATGTATTAAGAAAAATTCAGAGTCTGAATGATTCAAAGATGAATTCAGATGATATCACCCTTTTAACCATTAAGGTTGCTTAATACTTTTATTTTTAGCTTATATTATGCTTCTACCCTACTTTCAAAAGGAACATATTGAAGCCGGTTGTGATGAAGCAGGGCGCGGCTGTCTTGCCGGTCCGGTTTTTGCCGCCGCTGTCATTCTGCCTCAAAACTTTTCTCATCCATTGCTGAATGATTCCAAGAAATTAAACGAAAGAAATCGCTTGGAACTTCGGGAAATGGTTGAGCGTGAGGCAATAGCCTTTGCAGTAGCATCCATAGATCATGAGGAAATTGACCAAATCAATATATTAAACGCTTCCATTAAAGCGATGCATCTGGCGATCGATAAACTCAGTATTCGTCCCGGGTTTCTGATTATTGATGGAAACCGGTTTAAATCATACGAGAATTTAGGTCACCGATGTATCGTAAAAGGAGACAGCCGGTATTATTCAATCGCAGCAGCTTCAATTCTTGCGAAAACCTATCGGGATGAATTTATGTTCAGTTTGGCATCAGAATATCCTCAATATGATTGGATTAATAATAAAGGTTATCCAACCAGCAGGCATAGGAAAGCAGTTATTGAAAAGGGGATGTCACCTTTTCATCGCAAAACTTTCCGAATTAGCGATCCGCAACTTAAACTTTTTTAATATTATGGATAATAACGGAGTATCATCAAATAATGGTCTGGCTTTTAATCGTTTTTAATTACTTTTGGCGCATTCAATTTTACCTTTATAAAAATGAAAACTGTCGCTTTAAATGATACTCATATTGCTCTTGGCGCCAAAATGGTACCTTTTGCTGGATTTAACATGCCTGTTCAATACGCCGGTATTAATATTGAACACGAAACGGTCAGGACTGGTGTTGGCGTATTTGATGTGAGTCATATGGGCGAATTTATTTTAAAGGGTGACGGAGCTTTAAATCTGATACAGAAGGTTTGTTCTAATGATGCATCCACGCTTTTTGATGGTAAAGTACAATATTCTTGTCTGCCTGATGAGAAGGGAGGCATAGTTGATGATTTGTTGGTTTACCGTATAGATTCTAAAACGTACATGCTTGTGGTCAATGCCGCTAATATTGATAAGGATTGGGATTGGATTTCCAAGTATAACAGTGATGGCGTAGAAATGAAGAATATCTCAGATCAGACATCCTTGTTGGCGGTTCAGGGGCCAAAAGCTGTGGCAGCATTGCAAAGTCTGACTTCTGTCGATTTGGCTTCTATGGATTACTACACCTTCAAGAAGGGTGTTTTTGCCGGTATAGAAAATGTACTGATTTCTGCTACAGGGTATACGGGTGCCGGAGGTTTTGAATTATATTTTGACAAAAAGGATTCTGAAAATATTTGGAATGAGGTTTTCAGAGCTGGCGAGGCCTTTGGAATCAAGCCTATCGGACTTGCCGCAAGGGATACACTCCGGTTAGAAATGGGTTTTTGTCTTTACGGAAATGACATTGACGATTCAACTTCTCCGATTGAAGCAGGTTTAGGTTGGATTACCAAATTCACCAAGAACTTTGTTAATTCAGAAAATCTTGCAGAACAAAAAGAAAATGGAGTTGAGCGTAAGCTTGTGGGTTATGAAATGATCGAAAGAGGTATTCCAAGACATGATTATGAAATATTAGATGCTGATGGTAATCTAATAGGTAAAGTAACATCAGGTACCCAATCACCAAGCTTGCAAAAAGGAATTGGGATGGGTTATGTTAAAACGGCCTTTTCAAAAATCGGGACTGATATTTACATAAAGATCAGAGATAATAAAATATTAGCCAGGGTTGTGAAAATGCCATTTAAGTAACTATTATCTGTAATTAAGAATGCAAAATCGGAACATCGAAGTTTGTCTTAGCCCTGCATTGTTACATCTGCATGATTTTACAAACAGTATTGTGGTAGTAATTGATATCTTCAGAGCTACTTCATCTATTTGTTATGGTATTGAAAATGGGGCCGAATCAATCATACCGGTGGCTACCATTGAGGCTTGCGAATCCTATAGAAATTCAAATTTTCTGCTTGCCGCTGAGCGCAATGGTGAGGTAGTGGACGGCTTTGATTTTGGAAATTCGCCTTTTTCTTATACTGAAGACAAGGTTTTTGGCAAAACAATTGTGCTGACCACAACCAACGGAACACATGCCATTAATATGTCTCGTGGAGCTCATAAAATTGTAATTGGATCTTTTTTAAATCTTGCATCACTTTGCGATTGGATAAAAACTCAGTCTAATGATGTTTTGCTTTTATGCTCCGGCTGGAAGGATAAAGTCAATCTTGAAGATACCTTGTTTGCCGGAGGCGTGGTTCATAATCTGAGAGAGGAGAATTATCATTTAGATGATGCAGGTATTGCTTCGGAAGACCTTTATATCATGGCCAAAGATGATCTCAATAATTATTTGAAAAAAACATCACATAGTGAGCGCCTGAAGAAACTTGGGATCGAAGAAGATATAAAATTTTGTCTCAACCTGAATATTACCAAAGGTATTCCAGTGTTGGATGGTGAGCGACTGATTAAAATGAGGATATGATAAATTCTGAAAGAATTATTTCAATTTTTCATTGTTCTTATGTCTGTTAGCATCCCTAATATTTTTCTTCTCCATATTTTTCCCAAACGCTTCGGTGAGGTTTACACCAGTTTGATTGGCCAGGCAGATAAGAACAAACAGTACATCAGCTAATTCATCCCCCAGATCATTCCCTTCATCCGATTTTTTGAAGGATTGTTCACCATATTTTCTAGCCATGATGCGGGCAACCTCACCAACTTCCTCCATCAGGATAGCGGTATTGGTCAGTTCATTAAAATAGCGAACCCCGGTTGTTTTGATCCACTGATCAACGTCTTCTTGTATTTCTTGTATTGTCATCAGAACTCAAATGTTAGACTTATTCTCTTGATTTGGTATCCATAAATATAGTAACCGGACCATCATTAACCAGGCTGACCTGCATATCGGCACCAAAAATTCCGGTCTGAATTTTTGTCTCCGTAAGCCGCCCGAGTTCAAGGATCATTTTTTCATACAAGGGAATTGCAAAATCTGGTTTGGCCGATCGGGTAAATCCGGGGCGATTTCCCTTTTTTGTAGAGGCGAACAGCGTAAACTGACTGATCAGCAAAATGCTTCCCTGAACATCAGACAATGATTTATTCATCAATCCGTTCTCATCTGAAAATATCCTCATATTACTAATCTTATGCGCTAGCCAGTTCAGATCTTCCTCGTTGTCTTGTTCTTCAATCCCAAGTAAAATCATTAAACCTAAGTTAATTGCTCCACTAATCTTTCCTTCAATGCGGCATGAAGCGCTACTGACCCGCTGAATTATTGCTCTCATTTTATGCTCGTGTGTCGTTATTGCTGTATATGCTTAAATAACTATCGTATCTTGATGGTTCGAGTTTGCCCTCATTCAACGCTTGCAAAACGGCACATCCCGGTTCATTGATATGCCTGCAATTATTAAACCGGCAATCAACCATCAACTTTTTTATTTCAGGGAATAAACGTCCCAACTCCTGTTTTTCAATATCGAACACACCAAGTTCGCGTATACCGGGCGTATCAACCAAGTATCCTCCAAAAGGCAGCTCAAACATCTCAGCAAAAGTTGTGGTATGTTTCCCTTTGTCACTCCAATCAGAAATCTCACCTGTTTTAAGTCCGTAGCCAGGGAGCAAGGCATTAATCAAGGTTGATTTTCCTACTCCTGAATGACCACTGACCAGCGTAACTTTATCCTTTAAGAGGGCTCTCAACTGATCGAGGTTGGTCGCTTTAAGTGCAGATACACTGTAACAAGGATATCCGGCTCGATTATAGATAGATTGATATTGATTTAAAATTTCCAAACCCTCCTTACTGAACAAATCAAGTTTATTAAACACTAATTTAGCCGGAATATCATAGGCCTCTGCTGTGACCAGAAAGCGATCGATAAAACCAAGAGAAGTTCGTGGTGAAGCCAAGGTTACGATCAGGAAAGCCTGATCTAAATTAGCCGCGATAATTTGTGCTTGTTTTGAGAGGTTAACAGACTTGCGGATGATATAATTTTTTCGAGGTTTAAGTTCAGTTATGAGGCCGGTTTCCTGATCCGGCTCTGGCTCAATAATGACTCGGTCGCCAACGGCTATGGGATTGGTAGTTTTAATGTCTAAAGTCCGAAACTTACCTTTAATACGACATTTTATTGCCTTCCCTTCATCGGTTTGCACCTCGTACCAGCTGCCTGTCGATTTTATAACTAGTCCCTGCATTTAATTCTATAGATACCTCTGGATTGCATAATCATTAACTATATATTGTATTTTTTATTATAATGGCAAAAAATAATGTTTAGTTAAAATAAATTAATAAGAATTTGCGAATTCAAAAATTAAAACCGTTATTTACATCACAATAAGGCAGATATGATTAATAATTTTTATACCACAACAACAACCAATACCACCACGCTGATGCTTGGGGAGGGTAGTTGTATGGTGTAAATTTAGCATAAAACATCAAAAACGCCTTCCTCCGAAAAAGGGGAAGGCGTTTTTTTTTATTAAAATTCATAAAATTCCGCCTGAGCGGGACATATTAAAAAGTTGATACCAATGAAAATTTTAAAGTTCGGGGGCACCTCAGTTGGATCGGTTGATTCGATCCGTAAGTTATTACAGATTGTTGAAAATGAGCAGGGGGGGACTGAAAATCCAATCATCGTCCTTTCGGCTATGAGTGGGGTCACTAATCTTTTAGCTTCTATGGCAGATAGTGCTGCGAATGGCGGAACTTTTAATAATGAATTAAAAGAGCTGGAAGAGCGACACTTTGAGGTAATCAAAGAGCTTTTGGCTGTACCGAAGCAAAATCCGGTATTTACAAAACTTCGCATTCTTTTTAACGAGCTGGAAGATCTTTTGCAAGGTATCATGATACTACGTGAGCTGACTCCTCGTAGCCGGGATTTAGTTCTTAGCTATGGCGAGCGCTGTTCAACTTTTATGATCAGTAAAATCGCCGGGCAGAAATCGGATGAGGATGTCTATTTGAATGCAGCAGAAGTAGTAAAAACAGATAGCTCGTTTGGGCAAGCGCGGGTGAATATGGAGCTTACTGAACTTTTAATCCGAGATTTTTATAATCAGAATAAAGGCAAAATGCTCTTTGTCACCGGGTTCATCGCTAGTAATGATGAAGGCAGGATAACCACTCTAGGTAGAGGAGGGAGTGATTACACAGCTGCCATTTTTGGTTCAGCCCTTAATGCAAAAGAGATTGAGATATGGACAGACGTGAATGGCATGATGACTGCAGATCCTCGTATGGTAAAAAAGGCATTTTCATTGCCTGAACTTTCCTACACGGAAGCCATGGAGCTTTCCTTTTTTGGAGCAAAGGTCATTTACCCACCAACCATGATTCCCGCTTTTATGAAGAAAATTCCGATAATAATAAGGAATACGTTTGAACCTGAGTTTCCGGGTTCTGTAATCAGGCATGATTGTGACCATTCCAATCTGGCTATTAAAGGAATTTCTTCTATTAATGATATTAGCATCATCAATATCGAAGGAAGTGGTATGGTTGGAAAGGCAGGATTTAGTGGTCGATTGTTTTCTTTATTAGCGCGTGAACAAATTAATGTTATCCTGATTACTCAATCTTCTTCAGAACATAGCATTACCTTCGCGATACATCCTTCTGATGCCGAAAGAGCAAGGCTATTAATTGAACAAGAATTTGAGTTGGAGCTACTTGCTAAAAAAATAGAGGCACCGGTATTTGAACAGGGTCTATCGGTTCTTGCCATCGTAGGTGAGAATATGAAACAAACTCCCGGAATTTCAGGAAAGCTTTTCCATTCCCTTGGCCGCAATGGAATCAATGTCAGAGCAATTGCCCAGGGATCATCAGAATACAATATTTCTGTTGTGATTTCAAAAGAAGATTTGAATAAGGGCCTTAACGCGGTTCATGATGCTTTTTTCGTTGAATTGAATAAGACCCTGAATGTATTTTGTCTTGGAACCGGAAATATAGGAACTACCTTGTTTAGGCAGTTATTAGAACACAGAGATTTCCTTCAGAAACATAATGGAATACAAATAAAAGTAGTTGGTATCGCGAATACCAGGAAGATGTTGTTTGATGCTGAAGGGATTTCTTTGGAGAATTGGAAGGAAAGCCTTCATAAGGAAGGTGAGCAAGCTAATCTTTCCGATTTTGTCGAACGGATGAAATCCATGAACCTTCCGAATTGTATCTTTGCAGATAATACAGCGAGTATAAAACCAATTGAATATTATCAGGAAGTATTCAGCTCAAATATTTCTATCGTAACCTGCAATAAGATTGGTAACTCTTCTTCTTTCCAACAGTATAAACTTTTTAGGGATACTGCCAGGCTACATGGGGTAGATTTCTTTTATGAAACCAACGTTGGTGCCGGACTACCAATTGTCAAGACCTTGAAAGATCTGATGATCAGCGGCGACCGTATTCTTAGTATTGAGGCGATACTTTCCGGTACAATTTCTTACATTTTTAATAATTTTAAGGGTACTAGTACTTTCCATGATATCGTAAAGCAGGCTCAAGAGAGAGGGTATACTGAACCTGACCCAAGGGATGACCTTCGAGGTACTGATTTTATGAGAAAAATGTTGATTCTTGCTCGCGAGGCAGGTTATGAACTCGAGGCAGCAGATGTAGAGATTGAAAGTATGCTCCCTGATTCTTGTCTGAATGCAGCAACCGTGAGTGATTTCTACAAGAGTTTGCAATCTGAAAATAGCTTTTTTGAAAACATGAAAAATCAGGCGCAACAGTCTAATAAAGTGCTCAGATATATAGGTAAACTTGAACACGGTAAAGTCAAGATCGGACTCCAAATGCTTGATGATGGACATCCATTTTATGCCTTGTCGGGAAGCGATAATATAATTTCATTCACTACCGATCGATATAAGGAAAGGCCAATGGTTGTTAAAGGGCCGGGTGCCGGTGCCGAAGTTACAGCGGCAGGAGTATTTGCGGATATTGCTCAAGTAGGTGCTAATAAATTCTGATGGCACCCGGTTATTTTAATATTTTTGATCGTGCAGCTCAATCAGGATACCAAAGATAGTTTAACATTATGGATAGATCAGTCAAAGTTTTTGCTCCTGCAACAGTTGCCAATGTGGTTTGTGGGTATGATGTGTTGGGTTTTGCGGTAAATTCACCTGGAGATGAAGTGATCATGCGATTTAGAGATGAACCTGGGGTAAGAATTACAAAAATAAGTGGAGATGGTGGTCGGCTCCCATATGATCCGGCCAAGAATACGGTAAGTGTGAGTGTGCAGCATTTTTTGAACCATATTGGGAGATCCGAGGTCGGGGTGGAGATTGAATTGAATAAGAAAATGCCGATTGGGAGTGGTTTAGGTTCAAGCTCAGCCAGTACAGTCGCAGGATTATATGC
>VGGW01000103.1 GCA_016868395.1 Bacteroidota bacterium
CCCATTTTAAATAAAAATCCATCGGGATGCCAAACCCAATGTGCAATTGGAGCATAAACCAATAGACTAAAAAGACATATGAATAAAATATACGATGTAAAACGAATCCGTTCAGCAACAGCTCCAACAACCAACCCCGGGGTAATGATTGCGAACATTAATTGAAACAATGCGAACAAAGTTAGGGGTATTGTGGGTGCCAGACTCCATGGCTCACCAGAGTTAACACCTTTGAAAAATATAAAGGTTCTGGGATCACCAATGATACCCCCGATACTTTCCCCAAACGAGAGGCTAAATCCTACAGTAACCCACATGATACTGACTACACCGGCAGCAACCACACTTTTTATCATGGTAGAAATTACATTCTTACGATGGACCATCCCGCCATAAAAGAATGCTAAACCAGGTGTCATTAAGAAAACCAGGGCTGTCGCAACGAGTAGCCAGGCGATGTCTGCTCCATTATATTTGCCATTATCAGCAAAATCGGGAAGAGAAGGAACAAAAACTGCAGCAACTGCTATGATGGCTAGAATTAAAAAGGGTAAAATTTGCTTTAATCCGACTTTCATGGTATATTTTCTTAATAATTGAGCTGAATATTTAATTATTGAGTACAAATGTATAATCTTTTTCAATAATTATTCAATTATTTTGATTTTATTTTTATAAATTATTGATTTTAAAGATTATTACAAACAAATTTAGAGTTTAAATAGAGAAAATCGTCTTAAATAATAGCAAAATTTGAAATATTGTCAAAAATAGTATAGTAAAATGTAAATTTTAGTCCTTATTTTGAAATTTAAATTGAAAATAAAGAGGTTAAAGAGAAAAAAATCGATTTTTTTTTTGAAAAATAGAATAAATGGTAGGCTACTCCCGGTCGAGTTAGGTTTAACAAAGCTTGATAGTGATTGAGAGCTGGAGGGTCGAGCCCGCTGTGTCGGTAATAAGGTGGGGGAATAGGAAATTCCGGTTCAAGGCCGGAATTGCAGTTTGATCAATAGCAGCAATTGATACTTCTAAATACCCTACAGGCACTCAATTCGATCCTAACGGATTCAGGATCTAGCCTGCCATAAAATAATATTGAATGGTCATCTTGACAGAGGCCAAAACTCCTATTCTTCTTAACTCAATGACATTGGGCATAAGCCTCGATCTCTTTTTTTAATGCCTGTTCTATTCAAGTTGTTCAGCGCGAAATCATACTCGAACACTGCCAGCAAGAAAAAACTCAGGCAGTCCAAACAATATTGGTCAGTTCAATTTAAAACTCGAAAACAGATCAATCAGGAAGAGAAATAATAAAAGAAGAAATCCAAAACTACTCCAATACCTTCAAACAAGTGATACCGAAGCTCCTTTGTAAGCACTGCCTTGCACAACTCCTTTGGCTTCAAGACGCTTATCAATATAGCTCTGAATCTGAGATTTCTTCATCCCCCAGTTTGGAGCAATGAGTAAATCGAAATCAGCTAAGCCAAAAAGCCTTTGCAACACAATATCCGGTCGTAAAAGTGGAATAAACTCAGCTATAAAATCGGTGTATTCATCAATAGTGAACAATCTGAATGGATCGCGGGCATATTTTGAGCCCATAATCGAGCCTTTAACTATATGCAGATGGTGTAATTTAACGAATTTTATTTGAGGGAACCTATTAATTTCTTCAGCATACCGAAGCATCATCTCATGCGTTTCCCATGGAAATCCAAAGATAGTATGAACACAAATATCAACTTTAGTATTTTCAGCCAGCCTGATCGCATTTAGAAATTCTTGATGACTGCATCCACGATTGATCTTCAACAGGGTTTCATCATAGATCGATTCCATACCCATCTCCAGATCCACATCAAACCTATCGGCATAGCTTTCCAACAAGGCCAGTTTCTCGAAATCTATACAATCCGGCCGCGTGCCCACAGAAAGCCCGACAATTTGATCAGGATTGATGCCTAAAGCCTCGTCGTAAAGCATTTTTAGGTAATGTGTTGGCGCATAGGTATTGGTATTGGGTTGAAAATAAATGATAAACTTCTCTGCGCGGTAATTTTTATAGGCTCTTTCCATACCCTGCTCAATTTGTTCACGGAGGGTTGGTAGCTTTCTGGAAAGTTCAGGAGTAAATGAATCTACATTACAATAGGTACAACCACCGTAGCCCTTAGTTCCGTCACGATTAGGACAGTTAAATCCGGCGTCTGCAATAATCTTGTATACACGCTGCCCCCCATACTTATTTTTAAGGTATGATCCGTAGTGATTATAATTTTTATAGCCGTAATCTAAAGGTGTTCCCAAAATTTTATTTTTGTAAAGATACAAAATTGAACCTTACCCGTAAATACAAGCTATGCTCCGCATATATTATAAGAAAGACAAACGACTGGCGAAAGAAAGTGATATAAGCTTATTAGGGACGATTCCGCCCAATGACCTGGTTTGGGTGGATTTGCAAAATTCAACCGTCAAAGAAAAAGTTACTGTTGAAACTTTTTTTGATATCAAGTACTCCTCCGTGGAAGAATCATCGGAAATTGAAAGTTCTTCGCGATTTAATGAACTGGATGACGAACTAATCATTAATTCGAATTTTCTGTCTCTCAAGGAACAAGATTTTGATTATTGCCCCGTGTCTATTATTCTGGAAAAAGGAATTTTGTTTACCTATCGGGATGACGATCTGAAAACATTTGGAGAATCTGTGAAAAAAATCAAATCTAATCCGGGTTCTTTTACGAATGGGTACCATATTTTACTCACCATCCTTGAAACAGGCATTGAGCTGGATGCAGATATTATTGAAGGCCTGGCAAAAGAAATCGCCGACCTCAATAAAAAATTAACGCTAAACAGAAAACGATCAGATGAAGAAATTCTTTTGAAAATTGCCTCTTTCCAGAATTACAATATTCTGATGCGTGAAAACATCGTTGACAAACAGCGTCTGGTATCCTCCCTCATGAAAAGTAATCTGTTTCCTGAAGAATATAAAAATGTGCTCAGAATACTGATTAAGGATATTGGATCATTGATTGAGCATAATAAATTCGCCTTCGAGCGTTTGGAATACCTTCAAGACACTTTTATGGGACTCGTTAACATTGAGCAAAATAGAATCATTAAAATTTTTACAGTAGCTACGGTCGCCTTTATGCCTCCTACCCTAATTGCAAGTATCTATGGGATGAATTTTAAATTCTTACCTGAATTGAATTGGGATTATGGCTACCTTTTCGCCATTTTTCTCATGGTTTTGTCATCAGTTGTAACCCTAATTTTTTTCAAAAAAAAGAACTGGTTGTAATCAAGATCATTTTTTGGCACTGCAATTATCTTTAAATTACCTGAAAAGCGAGTTAATAATTCAATTTATTACCTTATCAATACAGGAGGATAGAATGAAAACACCAGTCAAAAACAAGTCGGATGAGAACCAACAAGGCAGCTCAAAAGGAAACCAATCGATTAAAACCAGAAAAGAAACCTTGAAATCAAGGGGGATTTTAAATAGTGGTGGACAAATGTCTTATCAAACAGACAATAAGCAAGCTACTGTTAATAAAGGAAATCAAAATTCTATGGTTCAGGGAAAAAGAAAAGCACCTAAGATGCCAAGTAAGCATAGTCCTAAGAAGGGTTAGGTTGATTACAATGTGGAAATTGCGGGAGGTTCCTAGCTGCGTTGACAAGAAATTCTGTTTTAGGTATGGATGAATGAGGTTTCCGTCTTATTGGGATCCGATAGATATCGGATAAGAAGCGTTATTGGGGAATTGGTCGATTCCAGCGAAGGCTTGGATCGACCAATTCTTTGATAATTAAATTGAACCTTCGGGGTCGATTTGCCACCTGATCATACACTATGAAGTTTTTGGGCAATAGCTATCCCAATAGTTGTACGCAAACCTGAACTCTCCTTCTTAATTCTATCGCTCCTAAATCTCTCATCCATTCAATTATTCGTAATTTTACGTAACAATCAGGAAGAATATGTCCGAAGTTTATAAACCTAAAAATAAGATTCGATTTGTTACCGCAGCCGCTCTGTTTGATGGGCATGATGCAACGATAAACATCATGCGCCGCATACTTCAATCATCAGGTGCCGAAGTGATTCATCTTGGCCATAACCGATCTGTGCAAGAGGTAGTAAACTGCGCTATTCAGGAAGATGTTCAGGGGATTGCCATCACTTCCTATCAGGGTGGGCATGTTGAATATTTAAAATACATGTACGATCTGCTTCAAGAACAAAATGTAGGTCATATCAAAATCTTTGCGGGCGGGGGTGGTGTGTTTTTACCTGATGAGATCAGGGAGCTAAAAAATTATGGAATTACTCAAATTTACTCTCCTGATGATGGCCGAAAAATGGGTTTACAAGGAATGATTAATGATATGCTTCAAGCCTGTGATTTTGAAACCCATAACCGAATAACAGATGAACTCAATGGTATCCAAAATAAAAATGTGAATGACATTGCTGCCGCAATCACCTTAGCAGAAAATCACTCCAATCTGACAGAAAACTTTCTGAAACAACTTAAAAAACTGATTTATGGCAAAAAAGTGCCCGTAATTGGAATAACTGGAACCGGAGGGGCGGGAAAATCATCCCTGATTGATGAACTCGTTCGTCGTTTCCTCATCGAAACTGATAAAAGCATAGCTATTATCTCTGTAGATCCTTCAAAGCGAAAAACCGGCGGTGCCTTATTGGGCGACAGGATTCGAATGAATGCGATCAATAACCCCCGGGTCCACATGCGTTCTCTGGCTACAAGACAGGCTAACCTGGCACTATCCAAATATGTTCAGGAATCAATTGACATCTGCAAAGCAGCAGGATACGAACTACTCATTGTCGAAACATCCGGTATTGGGCAATCAGATACCGAAATTACCGAACATTGTGACGTATCCTTATATGTAATGACTCCCGAATTTGGAGCAGCAACTCAATTAGAAAAAATTGACATGCTCGACTTTGCAGATATCGTGGCCATCAATAAATTTGATAAACGAGGAGCATTGGATGCCATTAGAGATGTTCGTAAACAGTTCAAACGCAATCATCACTTATTCAATTCTTTGGACGAGGAACTACCGGTCTTTGGCACTATGGCCTCTCAATTCAATGATCCCGGGATGAATAAACTCTTTAAGGAGTTAATGAAGGTAATATTCAGAAAAACCGGATTTGATTTCCATGCCAGAATGGAATTAATCGGCAAGGATAATGAAAAGAGCTATATTATTCCTCCCGACCGAATACGATACCTGGCCGAAATCGTAGATAACAGTGCATCTTATTCCGAATGGGTAGATACGCAATGTAAAATTGCGCAACAATTGTTTCAAACAAAAGGCGCCATTGCCCTCGCATCGGATTACAAAACGCCGGATGATCCAATTGTTGAAACCTTAAAAAAAATGTATTCTCAACTTGAATCAAGTCTGGATTCTGAATGTCGTCGACTACTACTTGAATGGCCAAATACCATTAAAAAATATCAAGCTGATGAATTCATTTACAGAGTTCGCGAAAATGAGATCAAACAATCCCTGTTTTCAGAGTCTTTAACTAAACTTAGAATACCGAAAATCTCATTGCCTCGATATGAAGCATGGGGCGATATCCTACGTTGGTTATTAACTGAAAATGTACCCGGAGAGTTCCCTTTTACCGCGGGAGTATTCCCGCTAAAACGCGAAGGTGAAGAGCCCACCCGAATGTTTGCGGGAGAGGGCGGACCGGAGCGAACGAATAAACGTTTTCATTATGTTTCAATTGGACAGCCGGCACACAGACTTTCTACGGCATTCGATTCTGTTACACTATATGGAGAAGATCCAGGCATCCGTCCGGATATTTATGGCAAAATCGGAAATTCAGGAGTGAGCATTGCGACACTGGATGATGCCAAAAAACTCTATAGTGGTTTTGATCTTTGCCATCCATCCACATCTGTATCCATGACCATTAACGGTCCGGCGCCAATCCTTTTAGGCTTCTTCATGAATGCCGCCATCGACCAACAATGTGAGCAATACATCCTCAAAAATGGTTTAGAGGTCGAAGTTAAAACTAAAATCAATCAGATTTTCAAAGCAAAAGGCATCCCGCAACCGCAATATCAGGGTAAACTTCCTGAAGGTAACAGTGGACTCGGCTTAATGCTCTTGGGACTTACAGGCGATCAGGTCTTGGCACCGGAAATATATGACAAGATCAGAGCCTATGCAATTGCCAGTATGAGAGGTACGGTGCAGGCAGATATTTTGAAAGAAGATCAAGCCCAAAATACCTGCATTTTCTCGACCGAGTTCGCCTTAAGGATGATGGGGGATATTCAAAAATATTTTATAGATCACCAGGTTAGAAACTTTTATTCTGTTTCTATTTCGGGATATCATATCGCTGAAGCAGGAGCTAATCCGATATCCCAACTCGCCTTTACCCTGAGCAATGGCTTTACTTTCGTAGAATATTACCTGAGTCGTGGGATGCATATTGATGAATTTACCCCTAATTTATCCTTCTTCTTTTCAAATGGCATCGATCCTGAATATTCGGTAATTGGCCGGGTAGCAAGAAAAATATGGGCGAAGGCTATTAAATATAAATACAAAGGAAATGATCGGTCCCAAAAATTAAAATATCATATTCAAACTTCCGGTCGTTCCCTTCATGCTCAGGAAATTGATTTCAATGATATCCGTACCACCTTGCAGGCACTTTACGCGATTTATGACAATTGTAATTCATTGCATACCAATGCTTATGATGAAGCAATCACCACACCGACAGAAGAATCGGTTCGGAGGGCAATGGCTATTCAGCTGATTATTAATCGTGAACTCGGACTGGCAAAAAATGAAAATCCGCTGCAAGGTGCATTCATCATTGAAGAATTAACTGATTTAGTGGAAGAGGCGGTAATGGAGGAGTTCAAACGTATCAATGACAGAGGCGGTGTTTTAGGTGCAATGGAAACCATGTACCAGCGCAGCAAAATTCAGGAAGAATCATTATATTATGAAACGCTAAAACATGATGGAACTTTACCGATTGTAGGAGTAAATACCTTTCTCAATAAGAAAGGTTCCCCAACGATTATTCCTTCAGAAGTTATCCGCGCTACAGAAGAAGAGAAAAAATTCCAGATCATAGGTTTGGAGGCCTTTCAAAAAAGAAATAAAGAAACTGCGTCTGAACTACTGAAAGAACTTCAACAAAGGGCTGTTGCAGGCGAAAATATATTTGAAAGCCTGATAGAGGTTTGTAAGTTTTGCTCACCGGGTCAAATTTCTAATGCCTTGTATGAGGTTGGAGGGCAGTATAGGGGGAATATGTAATGAAGTTTTTAAATTCGGATATTGACATTTCGACATTGCCAAAAGCAGAAACTGTAAAGCTTATACCGATTGATGGGCGATACTATACAGTGTTAATCTATTATCAGCTAGTTTATTTCACAATTTATTGTATTGCCATGTTAATCACTATGATTCTTAATAGTGAATTTCACAGCTTCTTTGTGGCTGGTTTAACAGTTGCACTGTTTACTTTAATTTGTTACTTAAGCTTTAAACTCATTTACCTGAATTTTAAGAATAAAGCTTATGCCATCAGGGAACATGACATCATATATCAGACCGGTTGGTGGAGGAAAAGCCTGCATGTTTGTCCCTTTAATCGTATTCAACATTGCTCCATTGATGCCAGAGTATTTGAGAGAAATCTGGGAATCAGTAAACTTAAAATTTATAGTGCAGGTATGAGTAATTCAGACATCGCAATACCCGGATTAACACTTGAGGATGCGAACAACTTGAGAGAATTAATCATCCAAAAAATTAAGCAAGAAACGGTGTGAGGGACTGGACAGTTTTCGGACGCCAGCCAGTTATGGCTCTAGCGCAAATTATTTTTAAAACAATTATTCAACTCGCTAAAATATTTTGGCCTGCAATCCTGTATATTCTCCTGAGAGCTGATGGAAAAAACAATGAGGGAGATGATTTTATTTTTATTATTATTCCTGTAATCGCATTAATTAAGTCTTTTTTTGACTTTATTTTCTTCAAATTCCGTGTTACAGAAGAAGATATACAAGTAAAGAGTGGCATTTTATCTAGAAAACAAATTACCCTCCCACTGTATAAGATCCAAACTGTTCATATCAACCAGACTTGGATTCAGAAGATATTTAACATCTCCGAATTGGCATTTGATTCTCCGGGAACAGAAAAAGCAGAAATAACTATACAACTTCGTCAATTAGAGGCAGAGGAATTAATGGGCGTTGTTCTTAAAAAAAATAAATCGGCTGCAGCAGTAGAAAATCATGAAGAGCAAATCTCACAACTAAGTTTAATAGATCTCTTGAAGCTTGGCTTAACTTCAAACCATTTTGAAACGCTGCTAATTATAATTGGTCTTTTCCTGTCTTTTTTAAATAATATAAGAGACATTGTCGATGATTACAATGACAACCTTTTAGAAGATTCCACCAATATAATTTTAGGTAGTAGTATTCTGCTCATCCTTACAGGTGTATTTGCCCTATTCTTGCTGTCAATTTTGGCTTCTTTAATTCGTACCATCCTTAGCTATATTAATTTCCGAATAACAAAAAGCACCTCTGGTTTTGTAGTTAATAAAGGGCTAATCAATAAATCACAAAAGCTAGTTCCATTTAAGAAGGTACAATACATATCCTGGAAGACCAATTGGATTCGAAAAAAAATTTCAATGTATATTTTCGAATTTCATACGATTGGCAAGAAAGAGTTAAAAAATAATCTTAAAATAAAAGTGCCTGTTATTTCTATACCGGTCCTTACGGAGCTTGCTAAATCCTATTCAACAGATATTTCGGAGCATTTCCCTTCTGGTTTAAAAGTTCACCCAACTTTTTTATACAGAAATACCTTTTTTTGGGGCATTTTGCCTGTTCTGCTTATCTTTTTCCCTATTTTTCTATATAACAAATCATTTTCAATAGCCCTCATGCTCATCCCATTATATGTTTTTCTCCACTATTATCTATACACCAAAAAATTCCTCTTTTCATGGTCCGACAACTTGATTGAAGTTCAAAAAGGGGTTTTTGGAAAACAAATAGTCATATTAAAATGGGAAAATATCCAGTCGATAAAGATTTCTCAAAGTTTATATCAGGGTAAAAAATCCTTGGCTAACCTAATCATCTATACTGCAGGTGGTACAATTACAGCTCCATACATTCCGATAGAAGCCGCGCAAGAGCTACAGAATTTTGGTTTATTTAAGGTTGAAAACAGTGTCAATCATTGGCAATGAGTTCAGAACAAGAAAAACCAGATTTATTCTTTTCGGTATAGTTTAGCTTAGAATTAAAATTAATCTGAGTTCCAGATGAGGAAGATTAAAAAATATCCTTTTGATAGACCTCAGGGTGCTCCGGACTCATAAGATTTGATTTTTGAAAGCAATATCCGCATGTTATCGCTTCATGCGGCCCTTTCCTCCGGAGTATTTCCGGCACGAAATGGTGCCTTATCTCCGTTGATCCCTGGCCGGAAGATACCTCCTTCGGCAAGGTTTAGTTTACCCGCTGCTGTTTTTCATCGGGACGGGCAGTCCGGTAATAGAGGCATAGGCTCTGCTAACCAAACCCGGGTGGAAGCGCTATCTTTTTTGCCCTACTGAATCTTAAGATAGCGATTCCCTTTCCCGCAAAAAAATAGGGCAGAACACGGGACCGGAATAAGCCAAGAGCAACAGACCCTGCTTTCCAAAAGCTAAGATAAATTATGAGGCTCCGGCAAGAGGTGCTATCAATCTAA
>VGGW01000104.1 GCA_016868395.1 Bacteroidota bacterium
ATTCCATTCTGCGATCATTTAAGGCCATTCCGAAGACCTCGGTAGAACCTACCCCTATTTTTCCGATCACTCTGCTTTTCCAGGCATCCGATGCACTCCTCACCGTCTGACTGATAAAGAATTTAATATAGGCATCTTCCGGGGGACCCATCACCGGTCCGGAATGAGTATGCGTAGAAGAAACAATGACATTTTTAAAGGGAATACCGGTTTCTTTATTAACGCCGCTACGAATTTGGTCCATGACTGCTTCACTCATGTTGACAACTGCAACGGTAATCATCGCTGAACTTGTTCCGTCTTCAGCTTCAACCACAAGGGCTCTGGCAAACAAATCATCGTGAACACCGGTTGAAGTATTAGAGCCTCTGTCATAGCCCGCCATCTTTACACCTATTGGATTTGGCGGCGTTATGATCGATTCTGCGACACCAACTTTAAGCTGCGCCATTATTGGCAGATTAAACAGTAGCATGATCAGGATGAATTGGAATTTACTTTTCATAGTGATATGTTTATAAATTGAAAATGATATTAAAGCATTGAAAATGAAACTGTTAAAACTAACTTTTATCGTCATTTTGGTTTTACTTCCAAGTGATGAACTTGAATGATGGGTGGATTGTTATATTTTACAGCCTCATCTTCTACGTACTTAACAAATTCCTTTTCATCATTATTAACTTCACCATGACTCCAGCCTCCTAGGAGCATGTATTCAAAGGTATGGTCGGCAGTAATGGGCATCTTAAACACATGGTTCCCCCCAAAATTTTTAATATTTTTATAAACAGGCTGGTATTGATCACGAATCACCATAGCAATGCCCTGCCAAGGCACCATCAGAACTTCCTCACCAATATCTTCATCCGGAATTCTTGCTTCAATGTCTTTACCCATTGATATAGCTATCCCCCTTTTATTGATGGAGGTGTACTCGTTCATGATCTTCCTGATACCGGCACCAAAATTCACATCCGCATTGGGAGGAAGAAATTTGGTAAACATATTTTCGACGGTTGTCCAGCTTTTTCCGGCAAAAGCCGTATAAAACTGCTCCAGTTCGTAAAATCCTTTACCTGAGTTCCAGTTCGTGGTTGTGACCTTGATCATACTGCGAAGCGGACCGTTATAAACTACGTCGAAAGTAAATCTACTATCGTCAAATGGCCCTTTATTTTTGAATGGGGAATGATAAGCCCGGGAAGGATTTTCCATGTCATTTGGATTTTCAAATACAGCCATACCGCCTGCGCCAAACGTACTGGCAACGGTCATAATGTCTGTACCCATTTCCCAAGGCATGTAATAACCCGATTTATTGGTATTATACTCATAATATGCAGTTAACATAGGTGCTCTTTTACCGTGTAAGTCTACTTCATGAGGATACCAAAGTTTCCAACCCATATCTTTTGATTCCCACAATGGAACGGTATGGCGCCCATAATTGGCAATATTGGCATGAACTCTATGCTCATACATCCCTCGCTCATAATGGTCGATATAGATATAAAAGTCTTTCGATTCCCGAGGAGCAAGATCAGTCATGAAGAAGATTTCATCCCAAATCCCGTCTTTATCTTTATCATCAACCTGAAGTTCCACATAATGGCCATTGGTTTCTTTCCTTCTTACATAGCCGCTATTCTTTTTTAGTTCTTCCATAGTTGGCTCCGGATCAGAGGGTCCATTGGGGTCAACAACACCTATCCAGCGTTCCGGTATGTTTTGTAGCGGAAGGCTCTTTCTGGGAACCACTACCGTAGCTCCATTAACCGGAATATTCAAGGCATTCGTAACATTGATTTTTATTCTCCTGGTAGGAGCATAATCCTTGCCTTCGGTGTACCACCCTGTTTTGGATTGGGCATCCGCCATACCGGCTGATAACATCAAAAAACTTAAAACGGCAATCTTCTTCTTCAATTTTAAAAACATAGTGTATTTATTAATTATAAATTTGGTATTTGTTATTTTTTTTTATTCCCTGTCTATCCTCCTGATGAGTTCATCAAACACTTGAAATGCAATTTCAACGCAGTCGAGCGGTACTTTATCAGCAGTATCATCAGGGCGGTGATAAACAGGAAGTGTTTTTTCATCATATCCTCGGCTGTTTGCATGTAGAGCCCTGGCTCCGGATGATCTGAATGGCAGTGAATCCATCACAAAACCATCATTTTCGGAGTAAATTGGAGTTGTTTGAAGTTTAAGATCCTGATGAATGGTTCGGATCATATCTTTCAGACCCTGATCTTTAGAGTTGATCCATAAGTTCGGACCGTAAGTCAGGGAATCAAAGTTCAATACATAGCGAATATTACCGAGTGTATTATTTGCAATACGGGTATTTGCGTAATGGTAGGCTCCTTCATAAACGTATTCCTCAGAATCAGAGGCCACAAAGGTCAAGGTATGATTGTTATTCCTGCCGGAAGCGGCATGCGCCAGCATCAGCATAACGATTACCGAAGCGGTATTATCATTTGCTCCGGGTGTGTTATAAATGGTATCCAAATGAGCGATAATCAATATCTCTTTCTTACTTTTTCCAGGAATTTGACCAACAACATTAAGCCCGGGTGCTTTGTGTAGGGCTCGATACTCTGCACTGATGCTTGCACGTAATTGATTAACAGCACTGCGTTCCAATAATGGAACATCCTGCTTCCCGATTCCAAAGACCGGTACAGATCTCTCAATTTCTCCGGAGGCTGAGCCTGCAATCGCCTTCCCATATTGATTAACGGAAAAATAAGCCAATACTTCCTTGTTTTGATCATTCAGAATTGCAAACCCATTACCATGCTTTGTTAGGATTCCCTCAACTCCCTGAGCTGGAGTGCCAAAACCTCTTTTTTGAGGAGCTACCTCAAATTGTTGCCCTCCTACCACCAGGTTAGTCCATTTTATCGGCTCCTGCTTCTCAAATTCATAGCGGTCGTAGCTGACTTCGGATAATGAGCGCTGCATCTCTTGAAAAACAATTCCTGCCGCCTTGGCATAAGCTTTACTCCCACTTGGTTTTGGTCCGATATCCGTAACCAACTTTTTCAAAAGCTGCAGTGTATACGCTTGTCTTTTTTGTGCGGTATCTACTAGGGTGCCGGCAAAAGAAGGTAATGCAAATACCCATTCGGTGCCCAGAAGCATAAATGTCAAAGCCCCAGTGCACTTGATGAATTCACTTCTTGGAATTTTGTTACCTTTCGTCATGTATTCTCCTTTTTCGGCAATGATCTGATATTAGAAAATATGATTAACTCCCCCTAAATCAAGGATTATACCTTACCTGTAGTTCACTTACCGGACCAAGAATTCCGCGAGTATTTTTCGTACGCACTCGAATAGTATTCAAGCCTGCCAACAATTGCCAGTTCCAGACTGTTTGATTTTGGCTTTCCCAATTATCTTCATTTACCTTGACTAAAAGACCATCAGCACCTCCAGGGATAAAACTATCCACAACCACTTTGAGTACGCCTGATTTATCGGTTTCCAACAAACTTACCTTTGCCTGATTTAAAGGTTGGTAAAAATCTGAAGCGCGGTCAGAATATCTTTGGTATTCATCCCTCTTTAGAAATATTTCATCATACCAGTTTAAAAAACCATCCCAACCCCACATAGTATCACCGGTGTGAACGGGAACAGGTAGAGGATTAGATAGGAAATCATTTCGTGGAATAATCCTAAAGTGACCCATTATTTCAAGGATATGAGTACCACCCCCCTCCTGAATTGAAAATGGATTGTTTCCTTGTCGTTGACCGACGGGTAAGCCCTTTACCAGCTCCTCCCCAATTTCAGTTGCAAAAGGGTTTTTCCAATCCTCCTTACGTGGCATTTTTGCAGCCAGGATATTGTGAATCTCAAGCAGATTAAACGGAATACCTGTTTCAGGATCATAATAATAGTAATCACGCGTTGCATCCATATAAATCCACTTATTGAGCTCATTAGACCATACTTCGGTCACCTCATGCCCACTTTCGCCTTCACTGTGAATGTTAATATGACGTGCCTGGTAACCCAAAGAAAGCAAGGCACCGATCAGAGCTTGATTGGGATACAAACACATTTCAACCATCCTTCTTCCCTTAAAAAAAGGTCCATTCAACTGAGGCATTCCGGTTCCTTCAGCTATTATTGGTGTGCGCGTGACGTCATTCCAGTTCCATGAATACGCATTGCTGGTTAAAGGTACCCGATAAGCCCAATTAAGTAGTCGCATCATCACCTCAAACTCAGATGCTGCCCCTTTCACAATTTTATCCAACTGATGACTTTCTCTATATTTCTTAAGGTCCAGATGATTTAAATTTTCATAAGAAAAAGGATAAGATGGTAAGATGATTTTCCCATTATTGACCGTATGGGCTTTTATCCCCGAATTTTGGTTTATGGAATGTTCATCCCATGTTGCAGCAAAACTTATGCCTTTGATTGCAGGACTTTGCAAAGGATCACTTGTTTCAAGTATTGCTTTCCATTGAAAAAAACGTTGATCTTTCAAATCAAACTCGCTTTCTGGATTAAAAGCCTTCCATTCCGACCAGGATTGATCCCCCATTACAGGACTTGACCCAAATCGAACAAAGGTTTTTACTGAAGTTTGCTGCGGCCGAATAACATCCGGTCTGATTTTAAGTTTGAAATTGGCTACGGCCCTTTTCAACGGATTTTCACCATCGATCAAATCAATCATTGGTGAATAATATTCTCCGGAGTTTAAATACCTGTCCAAACTTAATCTGATGGAGTATTCTCCGTCAATATTATCCATTGCACCCAAGCGTTTATCGCTCCAGGTACGACCTCCATTACTGCTTTTCATGGATCGATTCGGACTGGTACGAGTTAAAGATCCGCGTTTAAACTCATTGATATGAGCAATCAATACCCTCCATGATGTAGAATCGCTCTCAGTCCAAATCAGAAGCTCATTATTACCTTTTCGAAGTTTTGAAGATGGCAGATCTACATAATACCAGCGGTCTATAGCTCCCATGTCTATATACTGTCTGGCCTGAGGATAAGCGATAATTGAAGCAGGTCTGATCAATTTTTCACCATTGATTGAAAAATGAAGGGGTTCTTTATTCCCTTTCACTTCCATTCCTTTGAAAACTATTCTTGCTGCGCTGGAAGCAGTATTGTCAAGGAATAAAACCTTCTTTATGACGATTCCCTTCCTCAGATCTTCAACCCATTCAACTGGACCCTTGGTGTATGTTTTGTATCCCTCGGGGAGTCCGGCAGCAGGAGCATCATCTTCTATTAATTCGGTTTCCTGAAGCCTGATTATGTTCTGAGTTCGATCATACTTCAATTGAATCAGTTGTGCGCCCTTCTCAATACCTGCAGCATCAGTTTTATGCTCAAATGGATCAAGTAGCGGACGGTTTTTGATCCTTAATTTTGCCTTTATATCATGAAGAGCAAGGTATTCTGTATTAGTTTCGGTAGCAGGTTGTCCCAAAATTGAATGTATAGGAAGGCATGCAATTCCAAGAACTAAAATCAGTTTGATATTTTTTCTCATCATTTATCCGATTAGGTAAGGGGTAATCTGATCAATTTTGTTCAATGAGTACCTCAGGATTGATGAATTGAAATCCATTGAAATGCTGTGGGCACCAATTTAAATATTCAGATTGAGCACAATGACATATTTACATAAATTAATCGATTGAAAAAAATCGACTTTGGAAAGATATTGAACCCTAAAATAAAACAGCAGTTATTGACGAGAATCAATAACTGCTGTAGGAGAGCATCAATCTGTTGGAGTAGGATAAGATGCCAAAGGTTTAGCATCCCACCACAACCTGGTTGCATAAGAATCAGGTCCACCTAATAAAGCCAAGGCAGCTTCAGTTGCCGCTCTATTGGTTGAGTAAGAGTTTGGCGGATAAATCAATCTTCTTGCCAATTGGGTCCTTGTCAAGGCAGGATTATCAGACTGAATGATGGCATAACCTCTTGGATAACCTGTCCTACGACGTTCAGCCCATGCCTCGGTATCATTCATTGGGAACAGGGAAAGCCATTTTTGAGTTATAATTTGCTCCTGTTGTATTTCAAAGCTGCCAGCAAGATCAAATTTAACCGGAATATTGGTTACCGGTGGACTGTTTCTTGGATCCGGATTACCAAAGCGATCCAAAGGTTTAGCAGGAGTCTTGGTACTATTGATATAGGCATCCACCACTGCATCAGAAGCGTTCACCCTGAATTTCAATGATGCTTTAATACCTTCGTTGTATAATTGTTGGGCAGTTCCACCCATATTCCAACCTCTCAATGCACCTTCTGCTCTCAGGAAGAATACCTCTGCAGCTTCCATGACGTGATCCGGTTCATTGCTTCCCCCGTTATTGATTGGCAACCATTTTTTTCCAACATAGGAATATTGCAAATCAAGGTTAGTTCCCCTTTGAGCCGGAGGATTACCATTTCTGAATCCAACAAGACCACCAAAAACGGCATTGGATGGAGTTAAACGTCCACAGCATGGTTGTGTATAAACAGGAATTCTTGGATCCTCATATCCATTCATTAAACTTGCAAGAGTAGAACTTAATACAAATTCACTGATATAGGTAATGGTACTTAGCTTATTCACATTGGTACCATCAACTTTTACCTTTGACAGTGCATTATCAGCATTGTTAGTGATTACCCCTTCCGGAGCGGACATTGCTTTTTCAGCTTCCAGTTTCGCTTTTGCAGGCTCAATATAAGAAATCCTCATTGCCAGCCTCAAACGCAAAGAGTTCAAGAATTTAAGGTTTTTGAGTACATCCCCGTCGTAAACCAGATCATGCGATACACCCTTGATTGGAAAGATCTTAACCGACCGATTGGCAGCTCTTAAATCTACAGCTGCTTCATCCAGTATTTTAAAGAAATCGTAATAAATATCTTTCTGTGAATCGAACGCTACACTGGTTTTGCCATTACCAAAATTTGAGTAAATAATCGGTCCGAAATAATCAGTTTGACGATGGTATAAGGCTACTTTCCAAATCTTTGCCAATGCATTTTCAGGCTTAAGATTTTGTGAAGCCGTACTTTTTAGAACCAAATCAAGCTGATTAGCGGCGGCACCAAAGGAGGTATTTGAATAAAAACCCTCCATCAATAAGTTTAGCCAGCTACCCGGTCCATTAAAGTTTGCTGATGCAAAGTTAGCATGAATAATGGCGTGAAATTGTGAATACTCACCAGCAAAAAGATTATTTCCCTGATACCAGGACCTCATTCCAAAATGTTGAGCCTGAGCGAAGGTAGATCCAATCATACTTGCATCCATTTGCTCTACTGTAAGTATACCACGAGGGGTGTTCAGTTCATCAAATCGATCTGTACAAGCCTCAGAACCTACGGTAAGAAGTATCGCTATGATGGCCACGCTTCTTTTTATGTGATATGATATTTTCATGATATGAATACTATATTAAATAAATATTAGTGACTAAAATTCTTAAAAATCAACTTTTAGATTTAATCCAAAAGTCCGCTCAGTAGGAGGAACATAAGTCTGGAAACCTGCTGATGCCGTTCCTGCACCTGAAAGAATTTCAGGATCCCAGTTTCCGGTTCTGTTTAAGAAAAACAGGTTTCTACCAACCAAGGAAAGTTTTAGGCCTGAAATAAATCCTAATTTGCTAATCATTGATTTAGGGAAGGTGTATCCAAGTGTAGCTTCCCTCACCCTCGTATTGGTTGCACTGACAATAAACGCCTCACCGATAGGAGCATTTCTACCTCCTATTAATCTCCAGAAGGTTTGTGAAGTAATGGCTGTGGTATTAGGAGAACCGTTTGCCAAGACACCGGTCTCATTAGGAAATAAGTTCTCTCCAAATATTAAACCACCTTCTCTACCGGCCAGTGTTTCCTTTGTCATTCCTTCACCATATAAAAGTCCGTCTGTAATTGAAACCATACTTCCACCTTGCCTATGCTCAATCAGAAAACTTAAGTTAAAGTTTTTATAGGAAAAATTATTGGTAATCGCTCCCATCCAGTCGGGATTGAAGTTTGCAGCCAAAACAGTTCTTCCAGGGGTAAGTGTTGGTATACCATTTGCACCAACAATTACCTGACCTTGCGCATTTCTGGCAAATCCTCTGGTGTAAATATTACCAAATTCCTGTCCTTGAGCTACAACGAAATCAGACATGTACGAATCACCTCCAATAATGATACTTGGACGATCATCGGAAATCTTATTCACCCAGTTTCTGTTCTTTCCAAAATTTGTGCTGATATCCCAGGTTAATCCATTATCGTTTTGTATAGGTGTAGCAGATAAAACAAGCTCAACTCCGGTGTTCTGAACATCTCCACCATTAGTGAAGAAAGAAGCTGCACCGGAACCTGAAGGTAAGCTTATGGTGAACAACTGATCAAATGTATTTGTTTTGTATGCCGTAATATCCAAGCCCAAACGACCATTAAATAAGCGGGTATCCAAACCGATTTCGTATCCTTCAGTTGTTTCAGGTTTAAGATCAGCATTCGGTAAAGTCGCTCCCAAGGTAATGAACCCAAAATTTCCACCTGTACCGGCAAAAGCTGCAGATCGGTTTAATTGATAAGGTGAAGCACTGTTACCCACTTTGGCATAAGATGCTCTCAACTTAGCATAAGAAATCACATCAGGCAATCCCGGAATCATATCCGTCAGTACAGACGAAAGACCCACAGAAGGATAAAAATAAGAACGACTGCTGGCCGGAAGAGTAGAACTCCAATCGTTACGTCCGGTTACATCCAAGTACAAATAATTCTTCCATCCGAAATTACCAGAGAAAAATACAGATTGTGTCTCTTGTTGAGTAGCCGGATTGAACGCACCTTGTGTTAAAGCGGTATTACCAAATGAGAAGAAATTAGGGATAATCAATCCCTGCTGTGTACTGGCACTGATACTACCTGAACCATCTACCTTCCTTAAAGTAGCACCGGCCATTGCTGAAACATTCAGATTTTTGGTAATATCACTGTTATAGGTTAAGAGTGCATCATGGTTCCAGATTTGACCAGGACCGGTAATACTTGCGCTGTAGCTACCAAAGTTATCCTGCCCGCCACCATAAGAATCAATCCATGCTTTTCTTTCTGTTGTACTTGATCCACCATCGAATGCTGTTCTTGCCAATAATTTCAGCTTAGGTGTCAAATCAATAGTTAATGATCCTAGGGCAACTACCCTATCGGTCGTTTCCCAGTTAAGAACACGATTAGTGATCCAAAAAGGATTTCTACCAATGGTTGATCCCGGGTTCCAAAAATGTTGTCTATTAGATCCGGAAGCATCGGTATATTCCAACTGTTTCAGATCTTGGAAATTGATATTCCTTGGTAAACGGTAAATGTTCATGTAGGGATTATTTGCCGCATTATCTCCCGTACCGTTCTGATTATCAATTTCGTTACGAATATAATTTATCTTGGTATCCAAGGAAAGCCATTTTTTGAGCTTACTGGTAATCCGGACCGAAGCATTATCTCTTCTTAGCTTATTATTTTGCATCAAACCCTGAGCGTCCTCTCTGGTATATGAGAATGCCGTTTGAGTGGTTGCAGAACCTGCAGTGGCGTTCACGTTATGAGTAATATACATAGAGTTTTGGAATACATCCCTAATATTATTAGGCTGCGGAGAAAATGCATATTGCGTACCGGCCTTACCCGGAGCAGCCGACCAATGATTTACTAATTGACCGGTCATTCTCGGGCCCCATGATTCTTCTGCTGTAGGGTTGTAAACACCGGTAACACCTTGGCCATATTCGTTCTGAGGC
>VGGW01000105.1 GCA_016868395.1 Bacteroidota bacterium
CGCAGGATAGAGCCATTCGTGCAGAAGAAAATTTCAGACATTTTATTTTAAGTGGCCGCGTTCTACCCGAAGGATTACGCATGAGTCAGGTTACCGCACTTCGCTTTGCCTCGGATGAAGAGTATTTGGATTTAGTGCAAAAAGCCCTTCAAGAGAATTTGAGTAACAAAGCAATCAAAATGCTTATAAAAAATTGGAAACCAGATTATTATCGAGTTTAAGCTTAAGTTCTTAACGTTAAAGATTGATCCATAATCAATTTTTTCTTTTTCGATATTAAAGCTGAACAGGTATAGGTTAAAGAAGCAATTTTTTTAGAATTTTTTATCTTTGCAAAAGCGAACAAATTACTTCAGTATTCAAATAAAAATACAAGTATTTAGCTGATATTGGATTTAAAATTAGTCCCAATCAAAAATAAACCATGAAAATGAACAATATGCTAAAGCAGATTCTAACTTTAATTCTCCTAACCACCTGCCTAAAGGCAATGGCACAATATCCTGAAGTCGCCATCTCCAATGGTGAAATTCAAGCAAAATTGTATTTACCTGACACGAAAAAAGGTTTTTATCAAGGTACAAGGTTTGATTGGGCCGGGGTGATTTCAAGTCTAAAATTTAAGGGCCATGAATATTTTGGAGAATGGTACGCCATGCATGACCCAAAACGGCACGATGCGATTACCGGTCCGGTTGAGGCCTTTGATCCTATTGGTTATGAAGCAGCTGCCCCGGGTGAAACCTTCATAAAAATCGGGATAGGAACTATCAAGAAAAATAAGAATGAGCCCTACCGATTCCATGGTCCATTTGAAGTAGTTAATTATGGTATTTGGAGGGTTAAAAAAATGAAAGACAGAATCATCTTCATCCATGAATTAGATGATGAAAAAGGTCATTCTTATGTATACACCAAAACCGTTAGACTGGTCAAGGGCAAACCTGAATTAGTCTTGGAGCATCAATTGAAAAATACCGGTCAGAAAGCAATAAACACAAGTGTTTTTAATCACAATTTCTTTGTAATGGACAATCAGACTACGGGATCTGATTTTATTGTGACTCTTCCTTTTAAAATAAAAAATGAACCTTCCGGAAAAAAGTTAATGGACTTCAATGAAAATAAGATGACTTATTTAAGGAATTTAACAAAAGGGGAAAGTACGATGGAATATCCTACAGGTTATTCAGGTGATCAAGTTAAGGATTACGATTTTAGAGTTGAGAATAAGAAAACAGCTGCGGGTGTCAGAATTACTGCCGACAGAGCGCTATCAAAATTCATGTATTGGTCAGTTCCCACCACGCTTAGTCCGGAGCCATTTATTAAGGTGGATGCCGACCCTGGGAAAGCGTTTTCTTGGACTATTACCTATCAATTCTATAAAACCGAAAATTTATAATTAAAACGATCGTATGATTAGTAGAAGATCTTTTATCAAAAGCACAGGGCTCATTGCCGCAGGTAGCGCTATTTCTGCCGGCTCCTATTCACTTACTAATGGAACTTTCCTCAAATACCCACCTTTAGGTTTACAGGTTTACACCCTCTCCGGTTTAATAAATGCACCCGGGGCGGATACTAAGACGGTTTTAAAGCAAATTGCTGATCTGGGAATAAAAGAGATAGAAACTGCAACAGGCTCGGGTGGTTTATATTACAAACATTCAGCAAGGGATTTTGCCATGATGGCAAATGATTTAGGTTTGAAATGGATTGGCAATCATGTGGGTGGCTTACCAAGAAATGCGACAGTTGCACCCGGTTCTCGAAATTTGAGAGATAATTTATCACAAATTATTGATGAGGCAGCCGAAGGTGGCTGTACCTGGGTAATCTGTTCAAGCTCATCGATTAATAATCTGGATGAGATAAAAAGAACTACTGAAATTTTTATAAAGGCTGGTGATGCCACTGCAAAAAACAAGATGAAATTTGCCTACCATAATCACCAATCCGAATTTACGGCTATAGAAGGTATTTCAGCTTTCGACTATGTTTTGGGAAATACAGATAAGAACAAAGTATTTATGGAACTTGATCTGGCATGGGCAAGCGCTGCGGGCATGGATCCGGTTGCTTTATTCAAAAAATATCCAAATCGTTTCCCCTTGTGGCATGTCAAAGATCTGGACAAAACTACCGGTAAACCTTGTCCGGTAGGAAAAGGAAAAATTGATTTCAAGCACATATTTGAAAATTCTCGCTTATCGGGTGTTAAGCACGCCTTTATTGAACAAGATGGAGCAAAACAAATCGATGACCTGGCTGAAAGTGTGACTTGGCTAAATGAGAATATTTATAAAAAAACCTGAAAGCTGATTTTCACGAATATAGGTTTCAATTGATATCAAAAGAAGCCCGGAAATCAGGAGATAGCTTCCCTGATTCGAATCAATTTAATCAATAGGTCTTGCAAATTATCGAGATGAAGCATATTGGCACCATCTGATTTAGCATGAGCTGGATCCGGATGAGTTTCTATAAATAATCCATCTGCTCCCACGGCTATTGCGGCTTTTGCAATGGTTTCAATCATGGCAGGATTGCCTCCAGTTACTCCACTAACCTGATTGGGTTGTTGTAATGAGTGGGTACAGTCCATCACAACAGGTACACCAAAAGACCTCATTTCAGGGATTCCTCTAAAATCAACTATGATATCCTGATAACCAAAAGTATTTCCGCGATCTGTTAAAATCACTTTTTGATTACCAGAATCCCGAACCTTATCAACCGCAAAGCGCATGGAGGCCGCAGATAGAAATTGTCCCTTCTTCACATTAATGGTTTTACCAGTTTTGGCAGCAGCAAGCAAAAGATCGGTTTGTCGGCATAAAAAAGCGGGTATTTGCAATACATCTACGTATTCAGCAGCCATAGATGCCTCATGGCATTCATGAATATCAGTAATCGTTGGAACCCCGAATTCACGACTTACCTTACAAAGGATCCTCAAAGCTTTTTCATCTCCGATTCCAGTAAATGAGTCAAGACGAGACCGGTTTGCCTTTCGATAGGAACCCTTAAAAATCAAAGGAATAGCTAACTTATCTGATATAGTAGTAATTTTATCTGCAATTCTGAGAGCCATTTCCTCACCTTCAATTGCGCATGGTCCGGCCATTAGAAAAAAATTACCTGAATCGGTATGTTTTATTTGCGGAATAGTCTTTATCATTAATTTCCTAATTCTGATATAAATTTGATGCGCATGAGTTGAACCTCTTCTCTTGTATAGTCATCCGGTCCGAGTTCAATCATAGCGGTATCGATGGAATCAGTTTCTGTCGATCTAAAATAATCATAAACCTCATCTTGCCTATCCTCTTCTATTAATTCATCAATATAATAATTGAGGTTCAACCTGGTACCGGAATTAACAATGGTTTCAAGTTCTTTTAAAATATCATCATAAGTAATTCCCTTGGCAGATGCAATGTCCTCTAAAGCAATTTGCCTATCAATATTTTGAATGATGGATACCTTCAATGCAGATTTATTGGCAGCACTTTTAATGATCAAATCATTCGGCCTTTCAATATCATTATCTTCAACATATTTCTTGATGAGTTTGATAAAAGGCTGTCCAAATTTTAACGCTTTTCCGGATCCAACCCCATGAATCTGTTTAAGTTCTTCCATGGAAATTGGGTAATGAATACACATTTCATCTAAAGATGGATCCTGAAAAACAACAAAGGGAGGTAAATTCTTTTGCTTAGCAATCTTTTTTCTTAGATCCTTCAACATCTGTAAAAGTTGGGTATCCGATACCCCACCCTGTTGTTGAGATTCTTCAATTTCATCTTCTGCTTCATCCATAGGATAATTTAAGATGAATTTTAATGAATGTGGGTTCTCTATAAATGAAAGGCCGGATTTAGTAAGCTTTAATAACCCATAATTATCAATATCTTTTTGAAGAAAATTATTAAGAACAGCCTGTCGAAGTAAGGATTTCCATAAAATTTCACCCTGCTCCTTACCGGATCCAAACAGGTGATGTTTGCTATGGCCATAAGAAGCAATTTGTGGATTTTCAATACCCATCATCATATGAATAAAATGCTGGTCATCAAATTTTTCACCAAGCTCCTTAATTAATTTCAAGACATTATGCAGAGGAAGTTCGGCATCAAAATATTTTTTTGTGTGCCTACAGTTATCACACATGTTATTGCAACCTGTTTCATTGAAATTTTCGCCAAAATAATGTAAGATCTGTTTTCTTCTACATACGGATGATTCTGCATAATCAATAACCTCTTTGAGAATTTGAGTGCCAATTTCTCTTTCAGAAACTGGCTTATCTTTCATAAACTTTGTGAGTTTATCAATATCTTTTTGGGAATAAAATGCCACACAAATACCTTCACCACCATCGCGTCCGGAACGACCGGTTTCTTGATAGTACCCTTCCATGCTCTTAGGAATATCGTGATGGATTACATAACGAACATCCGGTTTGTCAATACCCATACCAAAAGCAATCGTTGCTACGATTACATCAACATCTTCCATCAAGAAATTATCTTGAGTTTCTGCTCTGGTCTTTGGATCAAGTCCGGCATGATATGGCAATGCTCTAATTCCGTTCAATTTTAATGCCTCTGCAACCTCCTCAACTTTTTTACGACTCAGACAATAAACAATGCCAGATTTTCCTGAATTCAATTTTGCATATCTTACAATCTCTTTGATCACATTCCGCTTCGCACGAACTTCATAAAATAAATTAGGTCGATTAAATGATGATTTAAACAAAGCTGCATTATTCATTTGCAGGTTTTTCTGAATATCCTGCTGAACTTTTGGCGTTGCTGTAGCAGTTAGGGCAATAATTGGAATATGATCTCCGATATTATCAATTACCTGACGAATCCTTCGATATTCAGGTCTAAAATCGTGACCCCACTCTGAGATACAATGAGCTTCATCAACTGCGACAAATGAAATAGATATACCCCGTAAAAAATCGATATTTTCAGTTTTGATAAGTGATTCGGGTGCTACATATAGTAATTTAGTTTCCCCCTTAGTTACATCTTCCTTAACCTTAGTTATCTCAGATTTATTCAAGGATGAATTTAAAAAATGGGCAATGCTATCCGTACCTCCAAAGGCTCTTAATTGATCAACCTGATTTTTCATCAAAGCGATTAAGGGTGATATCACAATGGCTGTTCCTTCACTCATTAGTGCGGGCAACTGATAACAGATTGACTTACCCCCACCGGTAGGCATGATAACAAAGGTATCTTTCTTTTGGAGTATACTGGTTATAATGGCTTCCTGATCTCCTTTAAAGTTATCAAAGCCAAAAAAATTCTGTAAATTATCAAACAGGGATTTGTTTATTTCCATATCCTGGTTGGAAAAAATTGAAATTGGGTCATAATAATGTTCAAAATAACATATTTTTGCGGTAAATTATCTATATATTAAAAAATATCTCATTGAAAAACAATGCTGAAATATTAGAAATAGCGAGAAAGACGCTTCAAATTGAAGCTGAAAGTATAAAACGACTCGCTACTCAGTTAAACGATAATTTTCCGGAATTAGTACATCAAATTCTATACCTAAAAGCCAGAGTTATAGTGACTGGTATAGGAAAAAGTGCAATAATAGCCCAAAAAATCGTTGCAACATTTAATTCAACCGGGACACCTGCTATTTTTATGCATGCAGCAGATGCAATTCATGGTGATTTAGGAATGATTCAGAAAGACGATTTAGTAATATGTATTTCAAAAAGTGGTAATACCCCCGAAATAAAAGTATTGATTCCCTTACTGAAACAGGGAGGAAATCAATTAGTGGCAATGGTAGGTGACAAAAATTCATTTCTTGCCAAACAATCCGATTGGATCTTAGACACTTCTGTTGATCAGGAAGCCTGCCCAAATAACCTTGCGCCCACAAGCAGTACAACAGTACAGTTGGCTATGGGTGACGCATTGGCAGTAAGCTTATTGGAATGTCGGGAATTCAGCAGTGCTGACTTTGCCAAATATCATCCCGGAGGTTCATTGGGTAAACGCTTGTATTTAAAAGTAGCAGATCTTGCCGCTCAAAATGAAAAACCCATGGTTTCTTCTAGTGCAAGTGTCAAAGAGGTACTGATAGAAATTACTAAAAATCGATTAGGTGCTGTGGCGGTGGTAGATCAAGGTATTCTCCAAGGAATTATTACAGATGGTGATATTCGACGGATGTTGAATAAAAATATCCGTATTGAAGGCCTTAGTGCCAAAGATATCATGACAAGTTCTCCAAAATACATTGATAAAAATGAACTTGCCTTTAACGCACTGCAAATACTCAGGGAAAATAACATAAGTCAAATTTTGGTAGGATCAGGCACAAAATTTGAAGGCTTCGTACACCTGCATGATCTATTAAAAGAAGGTATCATTTAAAAGGATAAGTATAGGTGAAAGCTGAATGAGCTGAACAATCATTAATTTTAAGATTTTTAGCACAATTTAGTCCAAAATGACTTCCTCTGGAAATCATCACTTTAAAAAACAAATTAAATGGAGATGAAAAATTATTATGCCCTAATTATGGCAGGAGGAATTGGCAGCAGATTTTGGCCAATTAGTCGCACCGCTCATCCAAAACAATTTATCGATATTTTGGGCGTGGGTAAAACGCTGATACAACAAACCTATGAACGATTTTTAAAAATCGTACCCGAAGAAAATATCTTTATATTAACCAATGAATCCTATATTCAACTGGTAAAAGAGCAGATCCCCTCTTTAAAAGATCACCAAATACTTGCAGAACCCATAATGAGGAATACTGCACCTTGTATCGCCTATGGTAGTCATAAAATACTTCAAATTAATCCTGAAGCCTCAATCGTTGTTGCCCCTTCAGATCATTTAATTCTGGACGTTGAGGAATTTAACCGAAGTATCAAAAAATCGCTGGTAGCAGCATCCAATAATGATTGCCTTATTTCATTAGGAATTAAACCATCAAGGCCTGATACGGGTTATGGCTACATTCAATACAATACAAAGAAAATTGCTGATGATTTTTTTAAGGTAAAAACCTTCACAGAAAAACCAAATTATGAATTAGCGACGACCTTTGTTCAGAGTGGTGATTTTCTATGGAATGCCGGAATATTTGTGTGGTCGGTAAAGAGTATCATAAAAGCCTTTAAAAAGTATTTGCCCGAAATCAATGATATTTTTAAAGAGGGTGATACACTCTATAATTCGAGCCAGGAACAGGAATTTGTTCATTCTGCTTTTTCTCAATGTACTAACATTTCAATCGATTATGGTATTATGGAAAAGGCCGATAATGTTTATGTTCTCCCATCCGAATTTGGCTGGTCTGACCTAGGAACCTGGGCATCAGTATATGAGCTCTCTGAAAAGGACTATGTTGGGAATGCAGTAATACCTTCAGAAATGGTAATTATGTACGACTCATCAAATTGTATGGTGAATGTACCCAAAGGGAAACTTGTAATTATGCAAGGGCTGCATCATTTTATTGTTGTAGAGGAAAACAACACCTTACTAATATGCCCAAGGAATCAGGAGCAGGAGATAAAACAAATTGTTGGAGATGTAAAACAGCGGTTTGGGTCTGAATTTATTTAGAATTGTTTTTCTGCCTAATAGCCTCGTAGAGCATAATACCCGCAGAAACTGATACATTTAATGATTCTATTTCACCATACATTGGTATTTTTGCCAGATAGTCTGCAATTCTAATCAGCTCAGAAGAAATTCCACTTTCTTCTGATCCCATGATAATGGCTGTAGGGACGGTATAATCAGGCTGATATAAATATTCGTTCGTTTTTTCGGTGCAGGCAACCAGCTGTAAACCTGAATCTTGTAAAAATTTTGCTGTTTTAAATAAACTATCATGACGACAAACCGGTATTTTGTATAAAGCACCGGCAGAGGTTTTGATGGCATCAGGATTAACCTGAGCTGAACCTTTTGCAGGTACGATCAGGGCATGTACCCCCGCACATTCTGCCGTGCGGGCTATGGCCCCAAAATTTCTGACATCAGTAATTCCATCAAGCATTAAAACCAAGGGTACTTCACCTCTTTCGTAAATGGCAGGAATGATGTTTTCAATTTTTTCATAACTAATGGGTGAAATAAATGCCACAGCTCCTTGGTGATTTTTAGGAGTTAGTCGATTTAACTTTTCCAATGGAACCAATTGAAAGCCGATTTCTTTCTCATGAATTAATGCGCGTAATTCTAAAACTAATCCTCCGGAAATTCCACGCTGAAGATATAAATTTTCAATTTCCTTACCACTCTTTATAGCCTCGGTAATGGCCCTGATTCCGAATACCATTTGATTAGACTCATGGTTAACATTGGTGCGTCTATTTTTGAAAGAGTTAGTGTTCATTTCTATGGATTATAGTAAAGCACGAAGTTAGATATTATTTCCATTTTCATATAAATGGGTTAATTATTCTAAACGAAAACTAAGATTATCAACATCATAAAAAGTTATTAACAGCGCCATAGCAAGGAATGAAATTATGATTTAAAATAAATTCCATAATTTATTAACAATATATGTTGATAAAAAAGTGATTCTGGCAGCCTAAAGTAAATAGTGTATATTGCTAAAAAAATTCGGTGTGAAAAACTTAAAAAAAATCGCTTGTAATTTTCTATATTTTTGTTCCCATGAGTTTAGGAAAGGATCAGGATTATAACCATAGCACTAAAAATACATTTTCATCAGAACGACGTAGCAGATTTAACACCATCGTAAGTGGTTTGGGGAAATTACCTCCTCAGGCTCTCGATCTGGAAGAGGCTGTTTTGGGCGCTTTGATGCTTGAAAAAGATGCACTTTCAACGGTTATTGACATATTAAAGCCTGAAGTCTTTTATAAGGATAGCCATCAAAAAATATTTGAAGCAATCCAATCCCTTTTTCAAAAATCCTCCCCGGTCGATATTTTAACAGTTACCGCGCAATTGAGACAGCAGGGAGAGCTTGAAATGATTGGAGGTGCTTATTACATTACCGAGCTCACCAATCGTGTAGCTTCTGCTGCAAACATAGAATATCATGCCAGAATTATTTCGCAAAAATTTATTCAACGTGAATTAATCAGAATTTCAACAGAAATAATCAGTAATGCCTACGAGGACACTACCGATATTTTTGATCTTCTGGATCATGCGGAAAAGAATCTTTTTGATATCGCACAAAATAATCTTAGGAGGGACTCCCGAAAGATGGATGACATCATCAGAGAATCCCTGGAAAATCTTGAAAAAATCAAGGATAAAGTTGATGGTTTAACTGGTGTGCCTTCCGGCTTTACTGCGCTAGACCGTATAACCTCAGGATGGCAACCTTCCGACCTTGTAATCATTGCAGCAAGACCTGCTATGGGAAAAACGGCATTCGTATTGAGTTGTGCCAGGAATGCTGCAGTACAATTTAATAAACCTGTGGTTTTCTTTTCGCTCGAGATGTCATCGGTACAACTTGTTAATCGATTGATATCCGGAGAAACAGAGATTGAACAGGAAAAAATTAAAAAAGGTCATTTAGCTGAATGGGAATGGCAAAAACTTCATTCTAAAATAGGTACGCTCACAGAAGCGCCTTTATTTATCGATGATACACCGGCATTGAATATTTTCGAATTCAGAGCAAAATGCAGGAGATTGAAGGCCCAATACGATATTCAAATGATTATCATCGACTACCTGCAACTGATGCATGGAAAAAGTGATGGGAAAGGTGGTAACCGGGAACAA
>VGGW01000106.1 GCA_016868395.1 Bacteroidota bacterium
GTATTTTTCTGGAGCGCGAAGTGAATATTATTTGATTTTCCCTGACTTGAAAATGCTGACAAGTACCAGGTTTTTTATAGTCAGCGCATGAGTTTATTGCAGGTAGTTCCATTTCATTATTTTTACGATAAACTTAGTTCTAGTTTACCAATCCTGTTCCGGCCAGCAGAGTTCAGCGAATCCGCAAGGATAAATGATTTATCTGTAAATTAATGAGAGTTCATTAGGAAGGCCGGAATCGGAGTAAGCAAAATGCTTTTTAGCTAGGTTTCCCCTTTTTCTGGTAGCCAAATCAAATAATTGATACCTTTTGTCAAATAAAAATAATCCTGCCCATACACTCAATTTTCTTAATTTTGATTCGTTATCCTTAAGATTTGAAAAAACTACACAGATGAAATTGAAATTTTTGTTCCTCTGCCTTTCTTTTTTTTCTTTTCATTTCAACATAGCATCAACTTTATCAGATGAATACAGAACACTCAAAGCAGCGGTACAAAAAGCGATTGAAAGTCCGTCAGTTACCGATTCCTTATACCGTGTGCTCAAATCGGCTCGTGGAGAAAACCCGCTCATAATAGGCTATATTGGTACATTGGAAGCCTTGAAAGCGAAGCAAAGCTGGAATCCCTATAATAAATTAAAATATGTGGCTTTATCACAAAGGACTATGAAAATAGCGGTGGAAAAAGATCCTAACAACCTTGAAATACGTTTTATGCGGTTTTCTATACAGCATTATACCCCTGCTTTTTTAGGTTTCAGTAAAGATTTGGAGGAAGACCGAAAAGTAATCGTAAAGCAGTTCAAGAATAAAAAGTTTGGAAATGCCGATGATGTGCTGATTCGAAATATTGCTGCATTCATGATTCAGTCTGACCGATGTTTAAAGGATGAGCTGTTACTGTTTAAGAAGTATATTTGATATTTGTATGAAGAATACCTATTTGCTCATTAATTTTCTGACTGTATTTTTCCCGGTAATTCTTTCATTTGATAAACGGGTCAGGTTTTTCCAAAGCTGGAAGTATATTTTTCCCGGTCTTTTGATTACCGGATTAGTTTTTCTTTTTTGGGATTATTTATTCACTGTATATGGGGTTTGGTCATTCAATCCGAATTACGTCATTGGTGTCTATTTTCTTAACCTGCCTCTCGAAGAAATACTCTTCTTTATTACCGTTCCATTTGCCTGTATTTTCATTTATGAATGCCTTAATTATTATATTAGACCGGATGTATTAAGAACTTTATCAAGTTACATTACCTATGCCTTAATGGGTTTATGTGTTCTTTTACTGGGGCTGTTTTATGAAAAGGTGTATTCCTTAATTACCTTTGGTCTCCTACTTCTGATATTATTATTGGCCCAATTTATAGTTAAAGTATCTTTTTTAAGCAGATTCTATTTGGCCTATCTGGTTTCTTTGATTCCTTTTTATGTGGTCAATGGCTTACTCACTTCAATACCCGTGGTTATGTACAATAACGATGAGAATATGTCCTTCAGGGTTGGAACTATTCCATTTGAAGATCACTTTTATTCCATGGCTATGCTTCTCCTTAATATTATGTTTTTCGAATACTTCAGAAAGCGCTCAGCCAAATAGCATGACAGCACTTCCGGAATATAGTAAATCTTACCTTGCCTCAAGAAACGGCCAGGATAGGACAGAGATTTGGGTGGCCTATAATGGAATTATTTATGATGTTACCGAAAGTCGCTTATGGAAAAATGGGAAGCATTATGAGCATTGGGCAGGGCAAGATCTGACAGAAGAGTTAAAGGATGCGCCCCATACTGAAATGGTATTTCTTAAATTTAAAGCTGTTGGAACGCTCAAATAGTTCTATCTTTTGACTTTAGTAGCTTATACTGCATTTTAATAATACTTTTGTCTAATTCGGGCCTTTAGATGGTCGATTTAAAAAGATATTCTCATCGTTTATGGAAGGTATAATCAATTATGTTAATGATTTAGTTTGGAGTAATGCACTCATTGTTTTATGCATGGGTGCGGGAATTTATTTCTCGATAGCGACCCGATTTGTTCAACTGCGGTATATCAGGCATATGATTGAACTTCTTTTTGGTAGTAAATCTTCAGAGAAGGGCGTAAGTTCATTCCAGGCCTTTTCCATTGCCATCTCCGGTAGGGTGGGCACCGGCAATATTGCCGGAGTAGCCACCGCTATTGCCATGGGAGGTCCAGGGGCAATATTTTGGATGTGGCTTATCGCCTTTCTTGGAAGTGCCTCTGCCTTTATTGAGGCTACCCTGGGACAGATTTATAAGCAGGTAAATAATGGGCAGTATCGTGGCGGACCTGCCTTTTATATTGAAAAGGGTTTGGGAATAAAATGGTATGCCATCGTATTTGCGGTATCAACAATTTTAAGCACGGCTTTCTTTTTACCCGGGGTACAGAGTAATAGCATCGCACTTAGTATGCAAAATGCCTTTCATGTGCCTGTTGCTTATACCGGTTTGGCCATTGTTATCCTGTTGGCCCTAATCATTTTTGGTGGCGTCAAACGAATCGGGAAGGTTGCTGAAATTGTCGTTCCATTCATGGCCGGGGCTTATATACTTGTAGCATTGATCATTATTGCCTTGAATATCGAACAACTACCCGGGATGTTTTCTCTCATCTTGAGATCGGCCTTTGATTTGGAGCCACTTTTCGGGGGCGTTTTTGGTCTGGCAATAGCCTGGGGCGTTAAACGTGGAATTTATTCAAATGAAGCAGGGCAGGGGAGCGCACCCCATGCAGCATCTGCAGCTGAGGTTAAACATCCGGTCAGCCAGGGACTGGTACAGGCATTTTCTGTGTATGTGGATACACTGTTTGTATGTACCGCAACTGCCTTTATGATTTTAATTACCGGCCAATACAATGTAATTAATCCGGAAGGAGGCTTCTTGGTTGAGAATATTTCCGGAGCTGAAATTGGCTCTGAATATACCCAGAATGCCGTAAACTCAGAATTCAAATCCATGGGAGCCGGTTTTGTTGCTTTTTCGCTCTTATTTTTCGCCTTCACCACCATAATGGCTTATTATTATATTGCTGAAACCAATTTAAGCTATCTTGATAAAAAGGGACGTAAATGGAGATTGTGGGTACTCCGCTTCCTGATACTTTTTGCCTCCTTTTATGGAACAGTTAAAACGGCAGAGGCGGCCTGGACCCTAGGAGATATTGGCGTCGGACTAATGGCCTGGATAAATGTAATAGCCATTATCCTCTTAAGTAAACCTGCACTCAAAGCATTGAAGGATTACCAGATCCAACGGAAACAAGGTAGCAAAGAGCCGGTATTTAAGGCAGAAGAACTAGGAATTAAGAATACAGAGGTTTGGAAATAGCTTGGTATTTAAATCAATAAAAAATAAATTTATCCCATTCTAAAGAAAGTTAAATTCGAGTTCATACATGACCATCTTCCATAAATCTCCGTGGATATTAGCCTTAGTCCTGATTTTTTCATTATCTGTTGAAGCCCAAGAAAACCGAAGTTTAAATCAAGTGATCAACAGACCTTCTGTTCAAGCCAAATTCTTTACGGAAGACCCGATCATTGATGGTAAAATTATTGGAGAGGCATTTTGGAAAAGTATTGAACCCATTGGTGATTTAACCCAAATCAAACCTAATATCGGTGCTCCGGCTTCCGAGAAGACTGTTATACGGATAGCCTACACCGATAAAATGTTTTATGTGTCAGCGATTTGCTATGATACCGATCCGAAAGCAATCGTTGTAAATGATTCCAGAAGGGATGCCGACCTCACCGATGATGATAGTTTTCTGTTTATCCTCGATACCTATAATGATACTCAAAATGGGTTTTTATTCGGAACTAATGCAGATGGAATGGAGTATGATGCTCAAATTGATAACGAAGGGAAGGGGACTAACAACACAAATCGGCAACAGGGTGGCGTAATCGGTGGGATAAACCTAAACTGGGACGCTGATTGGGATGTTAAAACCGAAATTGGAGATTACGGATGGAGTGCCGAATTTGCTATTCCATTACGATCCTTAAGGTTTTCACCGGGAGAAAATATGGTATGGGGTATCAATTTCGAACGAAATATCAGTAAGAAAACCGAAACCTCCTATTGGGCAACAATTCCGATTGGATTTGATTTGAAAAGATTATCAATGGCAGGCAAACTGAACGGATTGAACCTCAAAAATCCGGGTAATCTAAAAATTTTCCCCTATGCATTGACTCAGGTGCTGAACAATAAGGCATTGGTTCCAAATAAATCGGACACCAAAGTTCAAGCCGGAATGGATTTGAAGTATAGTTTAACCCCTGCCCTGACTTTGGATTTAACCTATAATACCGATTTTGCACAGGTCGAAGTTGATGATGAGCAAGTTAATTTAGATCGTTTCAATTTGTTTTTTCCCGAAAAGAGGCCATTTTTCCTCGAAAATGCAGGTCAATTTACGGTGGGTAGTCCGGGCGAGATCGATTTGTTTTTTAGTCGCCGGATTGGAATTAGTGAGAATGGTAATATCGTCCCAATTACAGGAGGAGGACGGGTTTCGGGTAAAATTGGGCAAACTAATGTGGGTTTATTGAGCATGTTCACAGACGATGTTCAAAATCTGGGTATTGATAAGAACAGTTATAATATGGCCAGGGTAAATCATGATTTTCCTAAGAGCAGATCTTCCATTGGAGCGGCATTTATTAATAGAACCGGATTAGGCGACAGCAACGACGATTATAACCATGTAATGGCGGTAGATGGGCGATGGGGCCTGGGTCAAAAAGCCCAGATCACCGGATTTTTGGCTAAAAGTGTCACTCCCGGAATTTCTGAATCAGACCATTCATTTAAGATTCAGTACAGTTATAATTGGGAGGGATGGGAGTTGAGAGCAGCATATACCGAGCTTGGTGAAGGTTTTAATCCGGAAGTAGGCTTTCTTCAAAGAAGTGCTTTTAAAAAGCCCGAATTTTTTATCCAGCGCAGGTGGAGACCTGATAATTTATTCAATTTAATGGAGCTTAGGCCACACGTCTCCTTCCGACAATATGCCGATTTCAAAGGTAATTTGGTTACCAGTTACCTTCATATTGATAATCATTGGGTTTGGAAAAGTGGCCTGGAAATACATACCGGCGTAAATTATACCACCGAAGGTGTTCTGAAGGATTTTAATTTATTTGGTGTGGTGGTACCAAGAGCAACATATAATCATAATGAACTCCAATTGGTGGTGATGACCAATCAGAACAAAGCCATTTCATTGAACACAAGGTCGATAATTGGGGGCTACTTTGGAGGAGATCGCGTGGCCAATTCAGTAACTTTAAAAGCCCGGGTCGGCGATAAGCTAAATTCTTCTGTTTTGGTTAACCACAACATCATCAATCTGCCAAAGGGAGAGTTTAAAGCCATCATACTCGGTAATCGCCTGGCCTATTCTTTCACCCCGAGAATGTTTGTTCAGAGTTTGGTTCAGTACAACAATCGTTCGCGGATTACCTCCGTCAATGCCAGATTTGGCTGGCTTCAAAATGCGAACAATGGCTTGTTTGTGGTGCTCAATCTTGTGAAGGATAACGATGTGCTCGATTTATTAAATACCCGTAGTGTGACCCTGAAATACACACGCAGCTTTGATTTGTTTAGTCTATAAATGAAATAGAAGATATTAACAAACGAGCTTATGAGAGGATGAAAAGAACTGACCTTACTTTCATAGCATTAGCCAATCAGATTGATAAAGAACAAGGAGAAAAAAATAATAATCCCTGACTGTCCGTAGGGTCCGACTATCCGTAGAGTTAAGCGCAGCGCCTCTACCTATTGGTAAATGAGGAGGAGTTTTTAAACTCCTCGACAAATAATTTCAGAAAAGGCATAAAACATCAAATCCCAGCCGACATACTGTGGATTTGATGGCTGTTCAACTAGCTCCCCTTACAGACGAAAGATGCGGCTATAATGCGATGATTGAGTATATAACGATTCGGAAATTGAAGGGTTGAATATCGTGCAAGTTTGCAGGAAGTATAATATTGAATCAAGAGTCAAAATTAGGGTAGCTTTTGGCCAATGAATAAAAGAGCGTTTGTATGTGGAATGCATATATGTATTTCTCGCATACCATAGTCTTGATTAAAGGGCTTCTTAAATTTTAAACCAATTAGATTTTCTTTGATTTTAGACCATAAGGTATCAACTTTGTCAACTTCCAAGTACAATTCCATTTCTCCAATTTCTTGTCCTGCCTTTAAAATATGAATAGTTAGATTGTCTTTCTGGCATACGATGTAGGCTTCATTTTCCATAACAGTTGAAAAATCCAAAATGTCTCTAAAAAACCCTAAAGTTTCCGAAAGATTAGTTGAAGGTATCATTGGGCTAAGAAATAAAGCTTTGTACGTCATTTTATTTATAGTTTGCTTGATAGAGTCTCAAGGGTTAAGCTTCTTGCAATTTTACAAAAAGGACTTAATCACATCTCTGAAAATCAATAAGAGAAACACAAGTAAGCCCACGATTACTTCATTTCGGTACTTTGTTAGGAATTGAACTATCTTATCCATAAAAAAGGTTACACTATAAAAGTATAACATTTTTATTATTATTTGCTCCCATTAAAAGATGAAAGATGCAAAATAATGCGATGATTGAGTCTGTAACGATTAGGAAATCAAAGTATTGAACGTTGTGAGTCAGATAGTTGGATTTGGAGTAAGAATATGTGTCGCCCCAAGAGACAGCACATATTAGCCTTATATCTCTTTTAGTAATGGGTCTTTAAATGCTTATTTGCTTTCAAACTGTTTTTGGTCGCTGTCTTGAAATAAACATGTTTCAAGGTCTGCAATCATATTTTTTATTTGTCAAATTCTTGCCCAATAAATACTAACTCGTTCATTCTGTCGCCCCATCGTTTGTGCCATTTGCTATCAATATATTCTCGGTTGTCAAGGATTGATTAGTATTTAATTCGTTCGTCAAATGGCATACTAATCCACCAAACACCTGCTCTTTCAAGTCTTGACAAACCGCCTGCTTGACTGAAGTTTATGGCATTATTTGATCTTGATGCCAACCAAAATAGTCCTTTGACTCTGATTAGGCCGCTTGGATAGTCATCATTTAGATATTCCCAAATTCGTTCGGGATGAAATGTTTTTTGATTGCAAAACACAAAGGATGAAATGCCATATTCTTCAGTTTCGGGTGTGTGAACAACTCCTTCCAATTCTTTTTGCCAACCTGCTGACGATCTATTGGTTACTGATTGTATTTTGATTTCAGGTCTTGAATAAATGCCATCCTTAAATCAAACTGTTCTTTAGCATCCTTCATAACAGGAATCACACGATAAATCAATGGATTTGATGGAGTGAAATATTCTAGTTTTAGTTCTTTTCCAGACAAAAGAAATTCAATTGTACGAATCCGGTATATCTTTTCTTTCTCTATCCGACTGTCATTTAAAAAAACAGACTCATTCTGATATTTTATGTTAGAACTATATTGTAAATAGCCACCAAGGCCTTTTCTATCATTATTTGTTTTGATCATTTTCTCCAATAATTCCCCCCTCATTTCTACTTCAACAATTTTATTTCCAAAGGGCATTATACGAATAACATCCAGCTCAGTTATACGACCAATTACTTTATCATCGATGCGTATAGCACCTGCATTTATGAAGGAACCATCAGCACCAGCTTGAAGAGTTAACGCCCTATTAACTGCATTACCCATGCTATTTTGTTCGTAGCGAATTGAGGATTCCATTCCATTTAGGGTGTCGGTTAAGAAACAAACATTCCTAGTGGGTTCTAATCCTTGCTTTCGAAATGCACCGTATACTTTCTCTTCCCAGTTTTGCACTATTGATATAACTTTGGGGTCGGCTTCTATTGATTCGTCAACCTTGATGAGCTCACTTCTGATCTCCAATTTGTTTTTTTTATTTTTATAAATCAAGTGTTTATAAATGGATTTTCCGTTGGCATCTGCTTTGGCTACAAAACTTTTATGTGAGGAAGCTAAATACATATTCTCATGTTCATGGCCTCCCATCGTTAAGCGAATAACAGGGTACTTCTCTAATAGATCGATATCTTCTGCAGCCGAGAGGTGAGTTAAGCCCATGATCATTGTGTCTTTTTTTCTGAGGGTAGGAATTATTGCTTTCAAAATGCTATCGTATTCATAAAAACTGCTATAGGGTGGTGTATTTGATGGTAATGTTAAGCTGAAGAGGCTAACTGAAAATTCTTTTTGTGGTGAGATAATGTTGATTGATTCAGGAAAATATTTTTTTAATCCTGCAGAGTCTTTATAAAAGGGTAAATCATCACTTCTCTTGACATTTGAGCTGAACCATACAAATTTTGACTCATTAATTCGTTTTTGCAAAGCAACCTCGCCTATATCAAATTCATGATTTCCGAAAGTAACATAATCAATGCCTATCGTATTTAAGCCATCAATCATTTGCTTACCGCTGAGACGCTCTCCATCAACAACAGCTGTCCCCATTACGGATGGGCTTAAAAAATCACCTGCTATGAAACTGTATGTAGGATATCTTTTTTTACACGACTGAATGAAAGTTGCTATGCGTGCAATACCGCCCGACTTTCCCCCTTGTAATGCGTTGATCTCGTAAATGTCATTTAATTGAATAAAGCAAAGCGTATCACGATATTGAGCAATTGTGCTACAGGAGAAAGATAGAAAAAATATTGTTAATAATTTTCGTAGAATCATGTCGAAATCAATTTTTATGAAGAAAAATAATTTTCAAGAAAATTAAATTTTTGATCGTAGTTTCATATTGTTTTAACTTAATTATAAAAATAGAAATGCTATAGAAAGTATTACCAGGACAACTACAGAAGTCCATGTACCAGCATCAATCTTTTTTTCTTTCAATTGCTTATTTAAGAAAGAGGTTTTAGGGTCTTTTGGGTCATAAAAAACTGAAACAGAAGAGTTTAACTCATATTTAGCTGTAAATGAATCTGCATCTTCTTTGTTGTCAAACGATGGCTCAGCCAAAGTTGAATATCTATCATTAGTGTATTCAATATTATTTATTTGGTAACTGTATGTAATTTTTGGATGATACGAATGATAAGTAGTTTGCATCCCATTTAAATCCTCTTCCTCATGGTCTTTAATAAAGATTTCGACCTGAATAATCTTTCCAATGGTATCGGGTAAAGAAGATAAAGCGATTGCTTGGTTATATTTTTTTACTCTACGATAATAGAAAAAAAATGCGAGTAAAAGACAGATACTGCTGAGTAAATAATTACCTTCCATAATTTATTTTTTTTGTTTTTTCATTTATAAATTTAATAATAATAATTATAAATAAAATAAAAAATTTACGGACTGCTAAAACGATGAAACCGATAAAAAAATACCCCCAATCTGGAGTTGATGTATCATAGTCATCTCTCTTTATTAAAGCTAATTAGTGTCCACTTCCTGGTATCGGGTGAGCAGCACTAGCTACTGCGGCTCCGGTTTTGACCGAGGGCATAACTGTCCTTCGGCCGATCGAACCAGCAACGTAGCAGCCAACTCATCTACTTTTCTGATGACCAATATGATTCCGCAGGCACCTAATCACAACCGCCAAACTTGGGCAAATTTAGAAGACTATACCCGCGAACTGCTGGAGGCGGGCAATGAGGTATTTATCGTAATGGGCAGTTATGGTAGTGGAGGTGTCGGCAGTAATG
>VGGW01000107.1 GCA_016868395.1 Bacteroidota bacterium
AAAATCTAAAAATGAAATACAAATTGGGTGAATTTGTTCGCTTTGTCGATGAACGAAGAGAAGGTTATATCACCAAAATCATAGATGAAACAACCATCGCAGTAAGCGATGAGGATGGTTTTGAAATTCCGATTTTGGCAAGTAAGGTGACCAGGGTTCATGGTAAAAGTGAGATTACCGAATCTATCTCATCCGTTAATTTAAATACCCAGGGATCGGAATCATTAATAATTAATGGTATTTATCTGGCAATTGCTGATGATAAAAAGATCGGTTCGGTAGTACATTTATATTTGCTGAACGAAAGCTCATGGGAGGTGCTGCTGAGCTTCAAAACTGAAAGACACAACAAATATAAAGGCGAGTTCGCAGGATTGATAAATCCAAACGCAACAGTAAAAGTATATACCGCATCACATAAGGAACTTGATCTATGGCCGAAATTTCATATTCAGACCCTGCTTTACAGCACCATGGAACACGAAGCACAAAAGCCCCTTATCTTTTCTGATCAATTTAAAGCCAAGGATTTTTCAAGAGACAAGAAAAATCACAGACTGTTAGATCATCCAGCATGGATGATTCAGCTGGATTCCAATACCACGACCATCGATCCCATAAAATTGAAAGAAAGTTTCTTCAAACCTGCAACTGCAAAAAATGAAATCCTAATTCCTGGAAAAGAGGTCGACCTGCACATTGAAAAATTGAGGGATGATTATCATTTTCTCTCAGGTTCGGAAATTCTTAGCCTTCAACTCAATCATTTTAAAAAATACCTGGATGCCGCCATTGTGCATGAACAGGACGCTATTGTGTTTATTCATGGAGTAGGCAACGGAATGCTTAGAACTGAAGTACACAAAATACTCAGTAAACATCCTCAGGTAAAGACATTCATGGATGCTCAAAATGAAAGGTTTGGATATGGAGCTACAGAAGTTTTGATAAAAATTTAAAGCTAAATTTCAGGGTACTATATCCTGATTCTATACTTGAAATATTATTATCTTTGCAGAATCATGAAAAACTATGGATTGCTGCGGGCTTCTATAAACCTACTCTCTTAATATCCGTCCCCTTTTGTCTACAATATGCTCATTCCTGAAATTGAAAAAAGAAAAACATTCGCAATTATCAGTCACCCTGATGCGGGAAAAACCACTCTTACAGAGAAATTCTTGCTCTTCGGAGGGGCAATCAATACCGCCGGAACTGTAAAGCGAAATAAAGCCAATCAAAGTAGCACTTCTGACTTCATGGAAATTGAAAAACAACGTGGAATCTCTGTTGCGACCGCAGTAATGGGCTTTGAATACAACAATAAAAGAATAAACATTCTAGATACGCCCGGGCATAAGGATTTTGCTGAGGATACCTACCGCACCTTATCAGCAGTAGACAGTGTCATTTTGGTAGTTGATAGTGTCAAGGGGGTTGAAGAGCAAACACAGAAACTCATGGATGTTTGTAGAATGCGAAACACTCCGGTCATCATTTTCATAAATAAACTTGACCGTGAAGGTAAAGACACCTTTGAATTGCTGGATGAATTGGAAAGTAATTTAAACATTAGTGTTTGTCCACTTTCATGGCCCATAGGTCAGGGATATAATTTTAAAGGGGTTTATAATATTTTTCAAAAACAACTCAATCTCTTTAAGTCTGACAAATCAAAAATTACCGAACCAGTCATACAGGTTAAAGATCTAGATGATAAGCTCCTTACTCAGTTTCTTAACCCCAAGGAATTAAAAACGCTACAAGATGACCTTGAATTGGTTGAAGGAGTATATGGAAACTTAGATGAAAATCTTTATTTGGAAGGGTATCTTGCCCCTGTTTTCTTTGGAAGTGCCATAAATAATTTTGGAATTCGTGAATTGCTTGACACATTCGTTTCCATTGCTCCCAGCCCGAAAAGCCGAGAGGCAAATGAGCGGATGGTAATGGCTGATGAAAAGAACTTTTCTGGATTCGTGTTCAAAATACATGCAAACCTCGACCCAAATCACCGAGACAGAATCGCATTTTTAAGAATATGTTCAGGAAAATTTGAAAGAAATAAGTTTTATTATCATACTCGTCTGGGTAAAAAGTTAAAATTCTCCAATCCGGTTGATTTCATGGCTAATGAGAAAAGCCTGGTGGAAGAAGCCTGGCCGGGTGATGTTGTCGGATTGTATGATAGCGGTAATTTCAAAATTGGCGATACGCTGACAGAAGGAGAAAGTTTACAGTTTAAAGGCATTCCTAGCTTTTCACCTGAAATCTTCAAGGAGGTGGAGAATAGAGATCCTCTTAAATCGAAACAGCTTGAAAAAGGCTTAGAACAACTTACAGACGAGGGGGTTGCCCAGCTGTTTGTACAACAGCCGGGTAACCGAAAAATTGTTGGAACCGTGGGTGAGCTTCAATATGAAGTCATTATGTTCAGACTTCAGCATGAATATGGAGCGAAATGTGCATTCAAGCCTCTCTCCTTTCGCAAATCAAGCTGGATGACATCCAAAGACAAGAAAAATATCAATGAGATCGTTCAGCGCAGACATCATCATATTGCGACCGATAAGGATGGAAATTATGTTTTTTTGGCAGATAACGACTGGACGCTGAACCTTGCAAAACGCGATTTTCCTGAAGTGGAGTTTCACAGCACATCTGAGTTTAAGGTGAAAGCGTAAAAAGCTGTAAGCGCAAAGGTAAAAGCTGAAGGCTTCAGACATTGTGCCCTTGCTGTTTATTCATAGGCTAGCATATGGTCATTTAACTCTAGCTAAATTCAGAGATAATCTGAGATATTGATTTGGTCAAAGGTGCAAACCATGAAATAAAGAAAAACGCTATCATCATAAAAAGGTTGCGGATCAGGTCCGTCACCTCAGCTCTACCCAACTTCCTCCAAAAAATGCCAATCTGACATAATTGTCTTTTGGAACGAGGATTGATAAGCCAATCGAGTGAACCTTAAATTTTAAAGAAGATGCAAGAAAAAGGAACCATTTCGATCCACACCGAGAACATTTTTCCAATCATTAAGAAATTTTTGTACTCTGATAACGAGATTTTCCTCAGAGAGCTAGTCGCAAATGCCGTAGATGCTACTCAAAAAATCAAACGTCTGTCTTCACTGGGAGAATACAAAGGTGAGCTTGGCGAAGCAAAAGTGTCAATTTCTTTCGATGAGAAAAAAAAAACAATCACCATCTCCGATAATGGTCTGGGAATGACAGCCGAAGAGATAAAAAAATATATAAATCAGATTGCTTTTTCGGGAGCAACTGAATTTGTAGAAAAGTTTAAAGATGCCAAGGATGCCAATGAGATCATCGGTAAATTCGGTTTAGGATTTTATTCTGCCTTTATGGTAGCTGATCAGGTAGAAATACAGTCATTATCTTATCAGGAAGGGGCTAAAGCAGCCCGTTGGATTTGCGATGGAAGCACTGAATTCGAAATCAGTGAGGGAAAAAGAACCGAACGGGGTACTGATGTCATACTGCACATAAACAAAGAATCAAAAGAATTTTTAGACAAAGGAAAGCTTCAGGGTATTCTTGATAAATACTGTAAGTTTCTTCCAATACCTGTTCAATTCGGTACTAAATCCAGCTCTGAGCCTGATGGTGAGGATGCTGATGGCAAGCCAAAGTATAAATCAGTTGAGCTTCCTAATATTATCAATAATACCTCGCCTATTTGGACCAAGGCTCCTTCTGAATTGAAGGATGAAGACTATTTGGCTTTTTATCAGGAACTATATCCTTTCTCTGAAGAGCCCTTGTTTTGGATTCATTTAAATGTTGATTATCCATTTAATTTAACAGGGGTTCTCTACTTCCCAAAAGTGAAGAATGACTTTGAAATACAACGTAATAAAATCAAGCTATTCTCTCGCCAAGTCTTTATTACTGATGAAGTAAAAGATGTAGTTCCTGAATTTTTGATGCTACTCCATGGAGTCATTGATTCACCGGATATTCCATTAAATGTTTCAAGAAGTTTCTTACAAGCGGATAGTGCTGTCAAAAAAATCAATACGTATATCACCAAAAAGGTAGCAGATAAGCTTTCTTCCCTGTTTAAGGCAGATCGTAAGGCCTATGAAGAAAAATGGAGCAATATTGGTCTTTTCGTGAAATATGGAATGATAAGCGAAGAAAAATTTTATGAAAAAGGAAAAGACTTCGTTTTGTTAGGTAATACCAATAAAGAATACTTTACCATTGATGAATATACCGAAAAAGTGAAAGCAAATCAAACCGATAAAGACGGTAAACTGGTATTCCTTTATGCAACAGACGTATCTAAACAAGATACTTTCATTCAATCGGCCAACAAAAAAGGTTATGATGTATTGGTCATGGACTCTCCCATCGACACGCATTTTATCAGCCAAATGGAACAAAAACTGGATAAAACTTCGCTTAAACGGGTGGATGCGGCTTCTGCTGACAAAATCATCAGCAAAGAAGAAAACATTGTTGCGGTATTGAATGACGAAGAAAAAGAGAAAGTAAAAAGCGTCTTTGAAAAAGCCATTCTTAAGCCTAATATGAAAGTGGAGGTAGATAGTTTAAACCCCGATGAATTGCCTGTGATTGTGACTATGGACGAGTTTATGCGCCGAATGAAAGATATGGCTGCATTAGGTGGAGGCATGGGCTTTTACGGCAATTTGCCGGATAATTATAACGTGACAATCAATGGAAATCATAAACTAATTGGAAAGATTCTTCAAACCCAGGACGAAACAGAGCAAACGCAATTAGCAAAACAAGCTTTTGATCTGGCCTTACTATCTCAAGGGATGCTGACTGGTGCTGAATTAACAGAATTTGTGAATAGAAGTGTGAGTTTGATTTAAGCCTGATATCTGTTCCAATTTACTTATAAAAACACCCTCTCCGAATCGGAGAGGGTGTTTTTATTTTATACACTTCTAAATTTGAATATGCAGTAATAATCCGCGACGAAATAGTAATTTAGAGGCATGGAATCTCTCAATATCCTATTAGAAAACTATGATTTAGTTCAGGATAAGCGTTTGAAAAATCGATTTTTCAAGCATTCCGATATCATTCAGATTCTTGATTCAATACGTAAAAATAGCAATTTTCACATTCGTGAAGCGGGATTCTCTGCAGAGAACCGATCCATAAACCTGATTACCTGGGGAAGTGGCCCTTGTAAAGTATTTTTATGGAGTCAGATGCATGGTGACGAAGCAACAGCCACCATGGCTATCGCAGACCTTTTGATTTTTCTGTCCGATACAAAAAATTTTCATGATTTACGTGAGCCTATCCGAAATCATTGTACCCTTTATATCCTTCCGATGGTTAATCCTGACGGAGCTGAAATCTTTACCAGGCGTAATGCTTTAGGTATTGATATTAACCGCGACTTTCATCACCAGCAAAGTCCGGAAGGAAGGCTGCTGAGAGCCTTAAGGGATGAAATTCATCCTCATTTCGGATTTAACCTTCACGATCAACATACCGGATGGTCGGCAGGTTCAACAGGTAACCCGGCAACTATATCTTTACTTGCTCCATCTTATGATAAAAATCTGAATATGAATGAAGTAAGATCTAATGCTATGAATGTAATCAGCCTCATGAACGCCGCTTTGAAGGATAGCATTCCAGATCATGTAGGCCGCTTCAACGATGAGCACGAACCCCGTGCTTTTGGAGACAATTTCCAGGCTTTAGGAACCAGCACCATTCTGATCGAAGCAGGAGGTTATCACAATGATCTTGAGAAGCAGTTTATTCGAAAAATATTTTTTAAAGCAATACTGTCAGGGCTATTGAGCATTGCCGAAAAAACCTATATGCTAGCTGGGACAGAAGATTATTTTGCCATCCCCGAGAACAAAAAACTGCATTTTGATATTTTATTAAAAAACTGCAAACTTCAGAGCAAGGGCTTCAGTTATATTCAGGATATTGGCCTGATTCTGGATCAAAAGGTTAATAATGACTTTCGCTCCATGAGCTATAGCTATCGTATTGCTGATCTGGGCGACCTCTCACACTGCTTTGCTTATGAGGAAATCAATTGTGAATACTACACAATAACTGAGATTAAAAAAATAGCACTGGAGGAACCCGCAGATTTGATCATCCATGAGGGAACAAGGGTTTTGCTAACTATTGAGAATGGAATTATTAGTATTAAGTAGATATATCAAGTATTGAGAGGTAGCTTAGTAGCTTTGACCCTTATTCAGTTAACAGAAAACACATAACAAACATTAAAAACATGGCATTAAACTACATCTGGATTGGATTTTTCGTCATTGCGTTTATCGTGGCATTGGTAAAGCTGATCTTTTTCGGAGATACAGCAATTTTCAATAATGTAGTGAACGGCATGTTCGATAGTGCAAAAACAGGTGCAGAAATCTCCCTTGGTCTGATTGGTATAATGACTTTCTGGCTTGGTATCATGAAAATTGGTGAACGCGCAGGAATGATTTCACTCTTCGCCAAAGGCGTAAGTCCGTTTTTCAGTAGATTATTCCCTGAAGTACCTAAAAGTCACCCGGCAAATGGTTCTATCATCATGAACTTTTCGGCCAATATGCTTGGCCTGGACAATGCAGCTACTCCGGTGGGCCTGAAAGCCATGCAGGAATTGCAGGAATTAAACACAGAAAAGGATACCGCAACAAATGCCCAGATCATGTTCCTGGTGCTGAATACCGCAGGAATTACACTGATACCTACTGGAGTTATCGCATTGCGAATGGCAAATGGTGCTTCAAATCCTGCAGATGTCTTTATTCCCTGCTTGATTGGAACCTTCATTTCATTTTTAGCAGGGATGATCGCAGTATCTTTCTACCAAAAGATTAATCTGTTGCAGCTTCCAATTTTGATATTTTTTGGAGGATTCATCGCGCTCATGGCCGGATTATATTTTTGGCTGGGGAGTCTCCCACCCGATCAGATTGAACTATATGCAGGCTTACTCGGAGGGATCATTATTTTTTCAATTATTACGCTTTTTATCGGATTTGGTGCTTCAAAAAAGGTAAATGTTTATGAAGCTTTTATTGATGGTGCTAAAGAAGGCTTCAGTACCTCCATTATGATCATCCCCTTCCTGATTGCGATTCTAGTTGCGATCAGTGCATTTCGTACCACCGGATGTATGGATTACCTTGTCAACGCGATTGGTTCTCTGGTAGCTTTGTTCGGGCTGGACACTTCCTTCGTTCCTGCCTTACCCGTAGGTTTGATGAAAACCCTCAGTGGCGGTGGTGCCAGAGGCTTAATGGTAGATGTTATGACTACTTATGGTGCTGATTCCTTTCAGGGTCGTTTAGCCAGCGTGATTCAGGGTAGTTCAGAAACTACATTCTATGTACTGGCGGTATATTTTGGTTCGGTTGGAATTAAGAAACCCCGATATGCCTTAGTCTGCGGCCTAATTGCGGATCTGGTAGGACTCATCGCTGCAATTTTCCTAACATACCTCTTTTTTGGACATACGCTACAATAATATTTCAATTTTTGATAAATAATTAACTATTTATTTAACTTGAGATCGATATAAGCGCTTGCCGGAGGCTGATTATTTTTCTCAGCTTTTGGAAAGCAGGGTCTGTTGCTCCTGGCTTATTCCAGTCCCGTGTTCTGCCCTATTTTTTTGCGGGAAATTAAATCGTTATCCTAAGTTCAGCAGCGCAAAAAAGATAGGGCTGCCACCCGGGTTTGCTTAGCAGGGCCTCTGCTTCTATTACCGGACTGCCCGTGCCGACGAAATACAGCAGCGGGTAAATTAAACCTTGCTGAAGGATTATCTTCCGGCGATGGATCATATGACCTGAAGCAAAATTTCTTGCCGGAAATACTCCGGAGGAAAGGACTAAACGAAGCGATAACATGCAGGTATTGCTTTCCAAAAACCAATCATAGGCGTCCGCAGCATCATGAAATCCATTTTAAGATTATTTTTTAATCTTTCATGTATCGAAGTCAGGTTATATAATTTTTTACGTTTTTTTTAAGATTGTTCCAGGCGAATCATATTTGAATATCCTCTGGCAATTAATCTGTTCTTAACAGGAAGCCATAGTTCACATTGCAGATTGATTATTTGCTTACCTCGCTTAATCACAGAACTTCTTGCTTCAATAATATCTCCCTCATGAGCCGGAGCAAAATATTCTATATAATTATTGATCGTTGTGTATTGATGGCTTAAATTCATTGTAAACACAGTTGCACCAATAATATCATCAATTATACCGGCACTAACCCCACCATGCAGAACCTTCATTGGATTAGTCATATCCTTTCTGATCTTATATTCAAAAATCAAGGAACCAGATTCAGCATGTCTTACAATAGGTCTGAGCCAATGGCTGAAGGGTGAAGGACTATTGCTAAATACTTTTCCTATTTTATCCTGAATTGCAACTAAATGTTGGTTAATCTCGTTCATATCGATGGTATCAAACAAATAAGAAATTAAATCTTAACAAAATCAATTCTGTTCATCAAAAAAGAATCAAAGCAATAATCAAGGTTATGATTACATTGAATCCCTGAGCAATTAGAAAAGCATAAAAAGGTTTCTTACTCTGTTTATTAAACAGATCCGAGAAGTTTGTCTCGAGTCCGATGCTAGTAAACGCCAATGCAAACCATAGACCCTGGAGATTTTTTAGGCTGCCCTTTACCGCTGAATTAGCCTCAGGACTTATCACAAAGGAAAACAAAAGCGAAGCAGCTAGAAAGCCCAATACAAATTTGGGGAAACGTTCCCAAATCACTTTTAAGGTAGGTTTTTCTTTAGTTTCTTTTGCGGCAGGATGTTTAGTGTAGGTCCAGTAAACTGAAATGGCAAAAGCCGCCAGGCCTAAGAGTACATTTTGTGAAAACTTCACAATAGTGCTAATCTTCAGAGCTGTTTCACCCACTAATGAACCTGAAGCCACCACCGCACCGGTGGTATCGATGCTCCCTCCCAGCCATGCCCCTGTTACTTCCTGCGTCAGATTAAAATAGTTGGCAATCATCGGCATGAATATCATCATGGGTATTGCGGTGATCAAAACCATCGAAATAACATAAGAAAGCTTTTTAGAATCACCTTTTATAGCCCCGGAAGTCGCAATTGCGGCAGAAACCCCACAAATAGAAACGGCACTTGAAATCATCATAGTAAGTTCATCATCTATTTTAAACTTTTTACATAACCAAAAAGCGAAATACCAAACCGATAAAACCACGGCCAGGGCCTGGATAAGACCCAGTGAACCTGCTTTTAATACATCAGAAAAGATGACGCTAGTTCCCAATAACACCAGTCCGATTTTAACGAACAATTCGGTTGAAAGCGATAATCGAAACCAATCCGGCAGATTAAAAAAATTACCTATAATTAATCCCAGACCTAAACTAAAAATAACTGCCTCAAGATTCAGGGATTTTACCTGACTATTCCCTGCCATTATTAGCGCAAAAACGGTGATTAAGTAAACCAATGGAAAACCCAGAAGAAATTTTTTAACCGATTTTCCGGTTAATATTGCGCCAAAAACGGCGATGATCAAAACCAGAATAAACTGTTTAAAAAATAGAAATAAATTAGACCAGGACAGAACCAAATCAAACAATTCACCTGAATTAGTCCAAGCTATTACAGGAGCATTAAAAATCAATCCGAAAAGTGAAAGA
>VGGW01000108.1 GCA_016868395.1 Bacteroidota bacterium
TAAGTTGATACCCTGATTTTATTGTTCAAGTTAAGATTGCTACAATTTAGCTCATAGATTTGGTTCTTTTCAATCAGTTTGACCCCAATTTTAGCCAATTCTGTTTGAAGTGCATGAACACGGTCGGTTTCCTTAATTTTCAGGGTTTCCAAACCGATGAAGCTTGCATCATGACCTAAGGCAGCACAACATACGATTACGGTTTGAGCTAAATCCGGACATTCCTTAAAATCAAAGAACTTTCGTTTAAGCTTCCGGTTTTCTTTAAATAAATATACGCCGCCATCCTTAAATTGTGAGCTTATCCCAAAATTTGCCATAATTTCAGTGATGACACTGTCTCCCTGAAGACTATATCCGTTCAATCCGGGAAGAAACAGATGAGCTTCTTCAGATAGGGCAGCCATAGCATACCAATAAGAAGCTGCGCTCCAATCAGGTTCAACGTGGATCACAGACTGATTGTATTTTTGCCTGCCGATATGGATGCTATTATCTTTCCAGGCATGTCTGATGCCAGCCTGCTCCATCATTGACAAGGTCATTTGAACGTATGGTTTTGAAGTTAATTCTCCTTCAATCAACAGGTTCAAACCCAATTCCAGTCGTGGGGCGATGAGCAATAAGGCAGAAATATACTGACTGCTGATATTGCCTTTAATGCAAATTTCATTCGTTTTTTGCTGAAGCGGACCATTAATTTTCAGGGGTGGAAATCCTTCTTTTTCAACATACTCAATATCTGCACCTAGGGTTCTCAATGCGTCTACCAGAATGCCAATCGGACGTTGTTTCATACGTGCTGATCCTGTTAAAATGCGCTCAGAATCTTTTACTGCATAAAAAGCAGTCAAAAAGCGCATGGCAGTTCCGGCAGGACCAACATCCACCACATTTTGGTAATTATTTTCAAGGATATTGTTTAAAGTTACAGTATCAGCAGCTTCAGAAACATTATCAACCCGAACTAACCCATCACTCAATGCCTGCATAATTAATGCACGATTGCACTCACTTTTAGAACCCGTTAGGGGTATTGTGCAATTCAGTTTCCTGGAAGCAACTGATATATTTACACTTTCTGAACTCATTGTTATTCAACATTCACTTTATCGTTCATGATTTCAGTTTGTTTACGAATAGACTCGCTGTGGATCAATTCCAGAAGTTTAGCGGTAAAATTTAGATCCAGCTTTAAAGCCTTGGCAAATGCACTCCGCTTATTCATGATTTGATCCCAACGATTTACTTGAAGGATGGTTACTCCATTATCACGTTTAAATTCACCTATTTTTTGTACTACCTGCATTCTCTCGGCAATTTTTTGAATGATCTGATCATCAATTTTGTCGATACCACTGCGTAAATCAGCGAGTTTATCTGTAAATTCTTTGTCCTTACTTTCCGGTTTACGTAGCGTTAAAAGTTCCATCAACTCGGATAAGGCTCCTGGAGTTAATTGTTGTTTAGCATCAGTCCATGCCACAGAGGGATCCAAATGCGACTCAATCATTAATCCCTGCATGTCTAAGTCAAGTGCTTTTTGAGCAACATATTGAATCAATTCACGATTTCCGCAGATATGGCTTGGATCATTTATGATTGGAAGCTCCGGACATAATGTTTTTAACTGAATGGCGAGTTCCCACATGGGTTCATTTCTGAAAGCAGTTTTTTCAAATGAAGAAAAACCTCTGTGAATAGCAGCAAGTTTCGTTATTCCGGCATTATTAATACGCTCTAATGCACCGACCCACAGCTGAATATCAGGATTAACCGGGTTTTTGACCATTACCGGTACATCGACACCCTTTAGTGCATCAGCAATTTCCTGGACTGTAAATGGATTCACCGTGGAGCGTGCACCCACCCAAAGAATATCAACACCGGATGCCAGAGCTTCTTCCACATGCCTGGCATTTGCAACTTCTACAGCTGTAGGTAACCCCGTTTCTTCCTTAGCTCTTTTTAACCAGGTTAAACCAATACTTCCAATACCTTCAAACTCCCCCGGACGTGTTCGAGGCTTCCATATTCCCGCTCGTAAAACTGAAATCTTCCCAGTTTTAGCTAACAAATGCGCAGTCGCCATTAGCTGGTCTTCGGTTTCAGCACTGCAAGGGCCGGCAATTAATAAAGGTTCATGCTTGGTTTTAGCCCAGTTAGTTAAGGGCTCTAAATTTAAATTTAATTTCATCTTTTTAATTTTTGTTCAGGAAAACTATCCTCTTTTTGGATTTAATATCCTTAATCATATTTGTTTTTATACTTGATTCAGGTTAAACCCTGTCATTTTTCAGGTATTCACCCATGATGGTGAAGTTTATCGTATATTTCAAAACCTGACGAATGGCAGAATCATAATCAGCTTGATTTTTCCATTCTATATCCACATAAAAATTGTATTCATTTCTTTTTCCTAATACCGGCATAGATTGAATTTTACTTAAGTTAATTTTGTGGGAAGCAAAAATATTCAAAACATCAGCCAGCGATCCTACCGAATTACCTACCTGAAAACTGAGCGAGGCTTTATTAACTTCAACATGTTCAAGAGGTTTGTTTGCAAGAATCAGGAATCGGGTGAAATTTTTCTTGTTTGACTCAATCCTTCTTTCCATCACTTCCAGATTATAAAGTTTCGCAGCCAGTAGATTGGCAATGGCCACGGTATCTGTCAGGTTTTCTTCTCTGATTTTTTTCGCACATGCCGCTGTATCACTACTTTCAACTACTTGCAAGTGTGGGAATTCCTCAAAGAAATCACTGCATTGACGTATGGCAATGGGATGCGACTGAACATATTTAATCGCATCGAATTTTACACCCGGGAGGGCCAATAAATGAAGCTGTATCGCTAGATAAACCTCACCAACGATAGAAAAGTTATATTCTCTGAGTAGGCTATAATTAGGTAAAAGGCTTCCGGCAATTGAATTCTCAATAGCCATGACCACAAAATCTGCCTGCCTATTCTTCAAAACCTCACAGGTTTTTTTGAATGATTCGCATTCAAGAGTTTCGATATCAGTCCCGAAGAACTTAAATGCAGCCTCTTCGTGAAATGAAGCCCTTATACCTTGTATTGCTACCCTTTTCTTTTGCATTTTAGTTTTAAATAAAAAAAGTCCCTGCGGTTGGGCAGGGACTTTTTGCTAATTTCTATATTGAGATTTATCGCATATTTTCCCCGCTCTTACTGTGGTAGTAAAAGTATGCGAAGTAATATGTAGCTGAATATTTCATCGTTATTATTTTCAAATGTAGTACAAAATTTAATTCCGGCAATAAAAAAAATATTTTTTTCGTTAGTCAATTACGAATTTACCTAGGCGGTATGAAAGATAAATTCGTAAGTCGCCGGGGGCGTAGTGAAAAAAAATCACTTTCTAACGGGTTAGGTGATTTTGCGTGTCAGGTTTTAAAAGCAAGTCAAATAATAATCTAAACTCTCAATGATTTCTTCCTCAGTACAATAGATATCGTAATCACAGGCACCAATTTTATTTAACAAAGAGAAGCTGATTTGCCCCGACTTGTTCTTTTTATCATTTTTCATGATATGGAGGAGCTCTGGATAAAAGCTTTTATTAAGTTTATAGGCTGGATAGGAATTCTGAACAGTTTTTATAATTTCTGAAAGCTCCTCTTTTTTAAGTCCATTTCTTTTTTCAGAAAGGAAAGCCTCACAAATAAAACCAATAGCGATTGCCTCCCCATGCAGCAGGGGTGATTGGTCATGTTTCAAGGAATAACTCTCCAAGGCATGTCCAATTGTATGTCCATAATTCAGAATTTTTCTCAATCCTTTTTCAAAAGGATCAGCCTTTACCACTTCATTTTTAATTTCAATAGAACGGTAAATGATTTCATCATCTATATCCTCAGGAACAATTCCTTTCAATTTTTGGAATAGTTTAGAATCGTAGATCAATCCGTGTTTGATTACTTCGGCATATCCTGAGTGCAACTCTCTTTTATTTAATGTTTTGAGAAATGGGGTATGGATAAAAACCGCTTTTGGCTGGGTAAATGTGCCGATGATATTTTTGACATTATCCATATCGATCCCGGTTTTACCACCAACAGAGGCGTCTACCTGAGATAAGAGTGTAGTTGGAACCTGTACAAAATCAATCCCACGTTTGAAAGTAGAAGCGGCAAAACCTCCCATATCCGTGATTACGCCACCACCGAGATTGATCAAAATGCTGTTTCGGTCAGCACCAAAATCCAGAAGCATTCGCCATACGCCAATACAAAAATCAATATTCTTATTTTCTTCACCCGGGCTTACTTCAATCAGGTCAAATTTAATAGGTTCTAAAACGTGCTGCAATACCGGCAAACAATGAATTTCTGTGGTACTATCAACCAAAACAAAAACTTTACTGTAATTCTTTTGATTTAGAAAAACAGATAATTCCTGGAGACTATTTTCAAAAAAAACAGAATAATTTACACTCTCGATTGGTTTCATTTAACTTTTATTTTTTGTCCTTTGAACTCGACGATATCGCCGGCTCTCACCTTCAGTCGTTTCCGTAAATCTACGGTTCCATTATATTTCACTAATCCTGCCTCTACAACAATTTGAGCTTCTCCACCACTTTGGACCAGCTGACTGGCTTTGAGTAATTGGATCATCGGAATGAATTCTCCTTCTAATTTAAATTCGAGCATTGGCAAACTTACAAATTTTAGCTTTTGTATGTTAGCTGTTCCAATATTTCTAACTTTGTGAAAAAACCAATTATTTTGAAAAGCCGCCCGGCAACCAGACAAAATTTATCATTTGATGATACTGAGATCGCTTTTCGTGGAAAATCGAATGCAGACCTTTATCGGGCGTACTGGTTATTTAAGATTATAAGTATTCGTTTTTTAACCAGGATTGGACCGCCCATAGTCAATATAGCCTTTAAACTGCGTCTACCTCTTCAATCCTTAATCAAGGCTACTGTCTTCCGTCAGTTTTGCGGAGGTGAAAGTATCGCCGAATGTGAGAAAACTGTGGCTAAACTCCATTCCGGTGGTGTAGGATCGATTCTCGACTATTCGGTTGAGGGTGAAGATGATGAGGAAGTATTTGACCGAACCTGTGAGGAGATTATGAAAACAATCCGGCATGCAGCCGGCGACATGCGCATCCCTCTTACAGTATTTAAAGTTACCGGCTTGGGTAGGTTTAGCCTACTTGAGAAAATAAATGCACTAAGGCCTCTTGAGGCAGCGGAAAAAACAGAATTTCAGCGACTTAATGATAGGATGAATCAGATTTGTGGATTGGCCCACGAGCTACATGTTAGGGTCATGGTGGATGCGGAGGAAAGCTGGATTCAGAATCCGATAGATTCACTGGTACTTGAAATGATGCGGAGGTATAATCAGGAGCAAGCAATAGTTTTTAACACCTATCAGCTATACAGAAGAGATAAATTAGCATTTCTGGCTGCCGATATTAAATTAGCGGTTGAGGAGCAATTTATTCTTGGCGCTAAACTAGTCAGGGGGGCATACATGGAGAAGGAGCATGAGCGCGCGAATGAAATGGGCTATGTTTCACCGATACATCCTGATAAGGAATCAACGGATAAGGATTATAATAATGCTCTAAAGTTGTGCATAGGAAAAATTCAATTCGTTTCCATCATTGCAGGTACTCACAATGAACTCAGTTGTGAATCATTAACTCAATGGCTTGAAGAACAGGATATTCCTCATGATCATCAGCACGTTTACTTCTCCCAATTACTCGGGATGAGTGACAATTTAAGTTTTAATCTTGCTGAAGCCGGATATAATGTGGCTAAATATGTTCCCTATGGACCTGTAAAATCTGTCTTGCCCTATCTTTTCAGAAGGGCGGAGGAAAATACTTCTGTAGCCGGACAAATGGGAAGAGAACTCAGGTTGATTTCTGCTGAAATGAAGCGAAGGAAACTTGATTGATTAACCTAAGATCGATAGTGCATCCTGAAGGAGCCTGATTATTTATCTAAGCTTTTAGAAAGCAGAGTCTCTTGCTCTTGGCTTATTCCGGTCCCGTTTTCTGCCCTATTTTTTTGCTTAGAGTTGGATAGCTCATATAACATTTAGAAATGCAAAAAGGATAGGGCTGCCACGGATTTGTTTAACAGGGCCTGTAGTTCTATTACCGGACTGCCCCTCCCGATGGAAAACAGTAGCGGGTAAACTAAACCTTGCCGAAGGAGGTATCTTCCGGCTACGAATCATCTGAAATGAAGCATAATTTCTTGCCGGAAATACTCCGGAGGAAAGGACTAAACGAAGCGATAACACGCAGGTATTGCTTTCAAAATTCAAATCATACGAGTCTGGAGCATCATGAGATCCATTAAAGGGGTATTTTTAATCTTCCTTTTATCTAACCCATGTTAATTATTAATTTGGATCAAGACAAAAAATACTCATCTTCAATCCATGCCATTTAATTTTGGCTACCTGAATTTACCTACTGGATAAAAACATTTATTTGCTTAATAACCCGGAATCATACAAATAACTTTCCAGAGTTTCATCGCTTGTCATCAGATGAGTGTTAAGTCCAAGTAAGGCGGCTGTTTTCAAGTGTTGTGGACTGTCGTCAATGAAAAGTGTTTCAGCCGGATTGAGGTTATTTTCGATAAGTACATATTCAAATATTTCAGGATTTGGTTTACGCATTTTCATCAAATGGGAATAATAATCTTTCTCAAAAAAATTAGCATTCGAATCTATTTGATGCTCTCTCTTTAAGTAATCCATAATCCAGTTATAATGAATTTCATTGTTATTGCTCAGGAGGAAAGTCCGGTATTTTTTCTTTGTTTTTAAAAGTAATTCATGATTGGGTTCCGGTACACTAATCAACAAAGAGTTCCATGCCTGGTCAATTTCCATATCGCTCAGGCTATTAATTCCGGTAACTTTACGTATTCCATCCCTGAATTCCGAAGAAGAAATAAAACCCTGTTCAAACTGGTCAAACAGTGAATCATGGCTCTTGTGAGAGAAAAAATGGGCGACATTTTTTACTCCAAGATCGGTAAAACTCTGTTGAGCACGCTGAAAATCTATCGTGAAGATGACATTGCCATAATCAAAAATTATATTTCTAATCTTGTTCATATTAGTTAGTGGAGGATGATTTAACTCAACTCTTTTTCAGGATAATATTTATCTATTCTTAACTCCATTACTGCCAAATTACTTTTGTTCTCATTGATTAATCCGGTGTTCTGCTAATTTATACTCTGATCATTTGCCGGTTTTTTGTCTGGATTTTGGCAGGTATGAGACCATTAATTCTTGAATTGTTTGCTTGGTGCCAAGCATTTTAATCTGGGTACTAAGTTATGGATTAGAACATTCAAGTACCAATCCGGATTTGGGGTTAAAAGCAGACAAATTGATATTGTTTTGCTCCTACGATTGTTTCCTAATCTGTTTATGGTTCGAAACAAAAAATACCATAATTTTTACTATAAGAGCTTGAATATCAATAGTTTTGTTCCTTTTTCTTTATTGATTTTTAAAATTGATTATCGTATTTCATTCAGGCATAAAATTTTTAATGGTAAAATCCAGTTGGTTTTAATTCTCTTCTTCCTGCTTCGAACGAGTAGTGAAAGTCTACATCGCCTGGTTTTATTTTGGTCAATCTCAAGATTAATGTAAATCAGATTTTTCGGGATTAATGTATCTTCCTGTTTTTATTTAGCGTATTTTGGTGTTAAGGTTCCTCATTCAATGTCGTTTATAATAAATAGGGTCATTTTTAATCCTTTCTTGCTATGAATATACTAATAGTTCTTTTCGGCCTTGTACTTCTTCTTATTCTCATCATGAAGAAGGTAAGTCCGATGATAGCCCTTTTGTTAGTATCGATTGTTACGGGCTTATTTTTAGGATTATCTCCGGGAAATTTGATAACTACAATCGGAAAAGGAATAGGTAATACCCTAGGAGGTATGATCATGGTCCTGGCCCTTGGGGCTATGTTAGGAAAGTTAATTGAAGAAAGTGGTTCATCCAAAAAAATCGTTTTTATTATGATTCGGATTTTTGGAATCAAAAATATTCAATGGGCTATTTTACTGACTAGTTTATTGATTGGTATTCCCTTATTTTATAGTGCGGGCTTTGTTGTTCTGCTTCCTTTGATTCTGGCTATTGGCTCAACCTTGAGATTACCGATTTTGTACCTTGCCTTGCCGATGACTGCCTCCTTGTCCATTACTCATGGTTTACTACCCCCACATCCGGCTCCACTGGCTATCGCTTCCATTTTTAAAGCGGATGTGGGATTAGTCCTTATATATGGATTGATACTTTGTCTACCCATAGCTATTGCCGGAGGAATACTGTTGCCTAGAATTATTTTAAGGAATAAGTTGATTACCGCCGCAAAGATTAATTTTTTACCAACGGAAGAAGCTGTGCTACCCTCAGGCTTCAAAAGCTTTTTTTCGGCTTTACTTCCTGTACTGTTGATTATAGTGGGTACGGCAGGTACTTTTATTAATACCTTGCATGGACTAAATCCATTCTTTGTTTTTTTATCAGACCCAACAGTGGCTTTACTGATAGCCGTCATGGTAACGATTTTTATTCTAAATATTCCAACTGTTCAAGCAATGGACTTTTGTGCGGAAGGTTTAAAAGGGATAGCGATGATTATTTTGATAATCGCTGCCGGAGGTGCTTTTAAGCAAGTACTCCTGGATAGTGGGGTTGGGGAAAGCGTTAAAGGGCTAGCTTCTGATTTGGATTTGTCGCCCTTATTTCTGGCCTGGCTAATAGCTGCCACAATTCGTATTACCGTGGGTTCTAGCACTGTTGCAGGAATTACTACTGCAGGCATCGTATTGACCCTGCTGGGGAATGGTATTTCTCCTGAGTTAATGGTACTTTCAATAGGAGCGGGTAGCCTTATGTTTTCACATGTCAATGATCCCGGATTCTGGATGTTCAAAGAGTATTTTAATCTCAGCTTAAAACAGACATTTGGAACCTGGTCACTCATGGAGAGTTTGATTTCTGTTCTTGGCCTAGCCGGAGTGCTGTTGATCAATCAATTTCTATGAGAAGGTTTGATGTTCAAAGGGACAGCAGTTCAGAGTTTTGTCTATATCTGGTTTTACTGATAGATGTTTAGCTCATAAACCCTCTTTTGGAGATCAACCCCTTAATAAATTAACCTGAGATCGATACCTGAAAGATTAAAAAATATCCTTAAAATCGATTTTATGATGGTACGGATGCGTATGATTTGATTTTGGAAAGCAATAGCTGCGTGTTATCGCTTCGTTTAGTCCTTTCCTCTGGAGTATTTCCGGCAAGAGCTTATATCAATCTCAGGATAAATTCTGCTATTTCCAAAATTCTATTTTAGAATCCCAAAGCATTTCCGTAAAATTGCAACCTCAAATCAGTCCGCCCGAGGCGGATATGAGCGCCCATAGCTCAGTTGGTTAGAGTAGAAGACTCATAATCTTTTGGTCCCTGGTTCGAGCCCAGGTGGGCGCACAAAAAAGCAACCTTTTGGGTTGCTTTTTTTGTTTTAGCCCATCTGGGCGAGAAGCCTGTCCTGACGATAGGAAGGAACTCCAGGTGGTCGCATAAATAAGCACCTTTCCGACGAATCTTTTTTCTTAGCCCATCTTG
>VGGW01000109.1 GCA_016868395.1 Bacteroidota bacterium
TTCATGATACCCTTAACCCAATGGCTGAATAATCTTTTTAGGATAATGAAATTGATGAACTTTAAGAACCAATGGACATGAAGGTTGATTTGGAAATGATAGACAAAGTAGCCCACCTGGCGAGATTAGAATTAAAAGAAGAAGAAAAACTGGGCTTGATAGAGGATATGAACAAAATCCTGACCTTTATGGACAAACTTAATGAGCTTGATACTGAAGGCGTTGATCCCTTGATTTACATGAGTGAAGAGGTAAACGTACTCAGGGAAGACCTTGTTAAAACCGAAATTACCCGAGAAGTAGCGTTAAAAAACGCACCCAAACAGGACGGAAAATTTTTCAGGGTAGCAAAAGTAATTAATAAACTCTAATTTGATCTTTGCTGTAACAAGTACGCTATACCGATAGTCTAATAAATAAAACATGGCAAAAGATCCTCTTATTACCCTTATAGATATCGGCAGGAAATATGTTATCGGTGCTGAAACAATTCATGCTCTAAAATCAGTTAGTCTAACAATTGAAAAGGGTGAATTTGTTGCTTTGATGGGTCCCTCAGGTTCCGGTAAATCAACCCTGATGAATATTTTGGGTTGTTTAGACACTCCCACAAAGGGAACCTATATCTTAAATGGTAATCAGGTTAGTGAAATGACTGATGGTCAATTCGCCGAGATCAGAAATAAGGAAATAGGTTTTGTATTCCAGACCTTCAATTTATTACCACGATCATCTTCTCTTGAGAATGTAGCCCTACCACTAGTATATGCCGGGGTCGGACGAGCACAACGGGAAGATCGTGCCAAACAAACCTTGGAAAGTGTAGGTTTGGGAAATCGTATACATCATAAACCTAACGAACTTTCCGGTGGGCAGCGTCAGCGGGTAGCTGTTGCCCGTGCATTGGTCAATAATCCATCCATCATACTTGCTGATGAACCTACAGGTAATTTAGATACCATAACATCAGTAGAAATTATGGGCTTGCTTGAAGAAATTCATTCAAAGGGAAATACCATTATTCTGGTTACTCATGAAGAGGATATCGCACAACATGCCCATAGAATTGTTCGTATGCGTGATGGCTTAATCGAAAACGATTATTTAAATCCGAACGTAAAATCAGTTTCTCCAAGGTTGACGGATATGAAAAAAAAGGGTTCAGATTTTGAAAATATCCAATAATTGTTTGAGTTAACCGGTCGTTTCCAAGTCTGCCCTGAATACTCCTTGTTCCTGTTTCAAGTACTGACTTTAGAGCCCATATTATTTTAAATATAGCTTTTTTGTGACTGTTTAGATTATAACTTTGCAAGCACAAATAAGAATGAACTCTGATGAAAATTTACACTAAAACAGGGGATGGAGGCCTTACCTCTTTAATTGGAGGCACACGCGTTCCCAAATACGATTTAAGAATCGAAAGTTATGGAACAGTTGATGAGCTTAATTCTTACATCGGCTTGATCAGGGATCAGGATATAAATTCAACCTACAAGGATATTTTGAAGGAAATACAAGACAGGTTATTTACCATTGGCTCATCACTTGCCTCTGATCCGGAAAAATCAAAAATGAAGATTCCTGATTTGCATTTTTCTGACATTAGTATGCTTGAAAACGAGATTGATTCCATGAATGCCGTTCTCCCTGAATTAAAGCACTTCATTCTTCCCGGCGGCAGTCAGGCTGTATCTTATTGCCATATTTCAAGATGTGTTTGTAGGAGGGCAGAACGGATTATCGTTCATTTGAACTCAGAGAGCTTTGTTGATGAGAAAGTAATAATTTATTTGAACCGTTTGAGTGATTACCTGTTTGTGCTTGCAAGAAAACTATGTTTCGACAGTAATGTTTCTGAAAATCAATGGCTTCCACGTGTGTAAATAACATGTTAGAAAATAATTGATATTGTTATTTAAAATATTATATTTTTGCAAAACCTAGTATAAATCAAATTCTAAGAATTATGTATTGGACATTAGAATTGGCGTCTCATCTCGAAGACGCACCGTGGCCAGCAACCAAAGATGAACTTATTGATTATGCGATTCGTTCAGGTGCTCCAGTAGAAGTAATAGAAAATCTTCAGGCTCTGGAAGATGACGGCGAGCCTTATGAAAATATAGAAGAAATCTGGCCGGATTATCCAACAAAGGATGATTTCTTCTTCAATGAAGATGAATATTGAGTAGAAAGCCCTGTGATCAGGGCTTTTTTATTTTTCATCCTTAAGTCATGTTCCCCCTTATTAAATTGAACAGTAGAAGATATTGTTTAAGCTTTTTAGACTTAAAAAACTAAACATAAAAATTAAAAAGTATCTAAGCTCAATTTCATTAAGGCATTTTATGCTACCCAATTTAATTGACTCTGTAACTGGTGCTGCTCAATTCTTTTAGCTTAGCTGTGTCAACTATCGCAGCATCGGTAAAGGATTAATCCTAATTTTTTTTAATAGAATTTTATAATTAAACCTGTGATGAGCGTAGTTTAACCTGAGTTCGATATTAACAATCTATTCAGGTGAGATTGATAAAAGATCTTGCCGGGTCCTGATTATTTTTCTTAGGCTGTTGCTTCCGGCCCCGTGTTCTGCTCTATTTTTTTGCAGGAGATTGATTCCTTATCCCAATATTCAGTAAGGCAAAAAAGATCAGGCTGCCACCCGGGTTTACTTAGCGGGGCTTGTGCTTCTATTACCGGGTTGCCCATCCCGATGAAAAACAGCAGCGGGTAAACTAAACCTTGCCGAAGGAAGTATCTTCCGGCAACGAATCATCTGAAATTAAGTAGCATTTCTTGCCGGAAATACTCCTGAGGAAAGGACTAAACGAAGCGATAACACGCAGGTATTGCTTTCCAAAATCAAATCATAAGTGTCCGGAGCAATAAGAGATCCATCAAAAGGATAATTTCTAATATGGAACTGAGGTTAGCTTAAACTCCCGTATTTAAATAAGCTTCGGCTAGGCTGATATCTGCGGGGAAAGTAATCTTGAAATTCCGGTGTTCTCCTTCGATCAGGTTTATTTTTATTCCCAGTCGTTCGACAACGGAAGCATCATCTGTAAATTCATTTCTAAATTCCTGTTTATAGGCTTTTTTCAATACCTCAGAGGTAAAAGTTTGTGGAGTTTGAATCAGATAAATTTCATCTCTGTTCAGGGCTATTGTTTGTTGACCAATTTGCTGCCTGATGGAGTCTCTGCTTTTTAGTGCAGCAACGGCATTCCCAGTTAATTCTGTCTGCTGAAAAGACCGGTCGATGAGTTGGCTGCTTAGCAGTGGTCTAACAGCATCATGAATGGCGACGATGGCTTTGGATTTTATGGCTTTAATTCCATTTTTCACGGATTCAAAGCGTTGAGTTCCTCCCTTTATAACTAGGTGGGGTATTGAAAAATTATATAAAACACATAGATTTTCCCAATATTGATGAAAATCAACGTTTAAGACAACAATAATTTCAGGATGGTATTCAGAATGATGAAAGGCTTCTATCGTATGCATCAATATGGGTCGGCCTCCGAGCAACATGAACTGTTTCGGTAATTCTGAATGCATTCTGGACCCAGAGCCTCCAGCAACAATGATTGCATAGTATTTCACAACTCAATATAGTGAAACCCTTTATATGATTAGCATGGCATCACCATAGCTGTAAAAACGATATTTTTCCTTGACAGCAACTTCATAGGCCTTCATTACATTTTCAAAACCACCAAATGCGGCTACCATCATTAATAAGGTAGACTCAGATGGATGAAAATTTGTAATCATACAATTAGCTATACTGAAATCATAAGGGGGAAAAATGAACTTACTGGTCCAATCGTTTGCTGCTTTTAATTCTCTTCCGGCTGAAACGGCAGATTCTATGGCACGCATGGTAGTGGTACCTACTGCACAAACTTTATGTTTTCCAAATATTGCTTTATTCACAATATCAGCATCTTTTTGACTGATGATGAACTGCTCCGAATCCATTTTATGTTTCGTTAAATCTTCGACTTCAACGGATCTGAAGGTTCCGAGACCGACATGCAGCGTAATTTCTGCAAAATCAACTCCCTTTAATTCTAAACGTTTCATCAGTTCGCGACTGAAATGAAGACCTGCAGTAGGGGCAGCAACTGCACCTTCATTCTTAGCAAAAACAGTCTGATAGCGCTCTTTATCTTCCGGGGTAGCTTTTCGTTTTATGTATTTTGGCAAAGGTGTTTCACCAAGAATCTCAATATTTCTTCGAAACTCCTCATCTGTTCCATCAAATAAAAATCGGATAGTTCTACCTCTCGATGTAGTATTATCTACAACTTCGGCCACAAGCAAATCATCTTCTCCAAAATACAATTTATTACCAACTCTAATCTTGCGAGCAGGGTCAACCAAAACATCCCAAAGGCGTAATTCATTATTTAATTCACGCAATAGAAAAACCTCAATCGTTGCACCTGTTTTCTCTTTGTTTCCATATAAACGAGCAGGAAATACTTTCGTATTATTAATGATCATTACATCCTTCTCATCAAAGTATCCTAAAATATCTTTAAAGATTTTATGCTCAATTGCCCCGGTTTTTTTATCCAAAACCATTAGGCGTGACTCATCACGGTTTTCTACCGGATTGTGGGCAATTAAAGAGTCTGGTAAATCAAATTTGAATTGAGATAATTTCATAATTAGGTTTAATGAATTTAAGGGCGCAAATTTAGATAAATTAAACTACAATATAGACCTTAAATTAAGAGAATTTTCCAAAGGAAATGTTTATCGGATTAATTCATCCGCATACTGTAACGTTTTTAATTAAATTTGGTCTAAACTTGTGTATGATATTTCTTAAACTTTTAAAAGAGAGCTTTCTATTTGCTTACGAAGCCCTTCGTCAAAATAGGCTGAGGACAATCTTGTCATTGTTAGGAATAACAATCGGTATTATGACCATTATTGGAGTTTTTTCAGCAGTTGACACGCTTCGTAGTAATATTCAAAGTAGCGTCGAAAAATTAGGAAGTAACACCATTTATATTCAGAAGTGGCCTTGGGTTGGTGGCCCGGATTTCCCTTGGTGGAAATACATTAATAGACCTCAACCCAGTCTTCGTGATTATAATAAATTAGCTGATCGATTAAGGAATGCAGATGGAATATCCTTTGAAATAAGCATCGGGAATCGAACCATTAAATATAAAAATAATAGTATTGAAGGTGCTCAGATTTCTGCCGCCTCTCATGATTATTATAAAGTTTGGAAATTTGATTTTGAATCCGGAAGATATTTTACGGATTCAGAATCAAAAAGTGGCAAGCCAATTGCCATTATTGGTTATTCCATTGCTGATGGACTGTTTCCAAACCAGGATCCAATTGGAAAGGTTATTACTGTTTTTGGGAGAAAAGTAACGATTATTGGGGTATTTACGGAAGAAGGTGAAGATATGCTGGGTAATTCAGCGGATAAAATCGTTCTCCTTCCATTAAATTTTGCAAAAGGTGTAATCAAGGTTGAAGATGAACGATATGGACCTCAAATTACAGTCAGGGGTAGGGAGAATATTTCTGTTAATGAGCTGGAAAATGAATTAAAGGGTACAATGCGCTCTATTCATCGTCTTGCACCAACAGATGATGACGATTTTTCTCTTAACAAAACGACTATTTTGACAGCACAACTTGATCAACTTTTTGGGATAATTGATTTTGCCGGTGCCTTTATTGGAGGCTTCTCAATCTTGGTTGGAGGCTTTGGAATTGCAAACATCATGTTTGTATCGGTAAAAGAGCGTACCAATATTATCGGCATTCAGAAATCTTTAGGAGCTAAAAATTACTTTATTATGCTTCAATTCTTGATTGAGTCCGTATTATTGTGTTTAATGGGTGGGTTTATCGGACTCATAATTGTGTATATTTTAGCATTTATATCCAAATCTTTCTTCGACTTAAATATTATCGTTGACATAGGGAAGGTGGTTCTAACGATTATACTTTCGACAGCTATTGGCTTAATTTCAGGATTTATTCCTGCCTTCAATGCTTCAAGACTTGATCCGGTGGAAGCGATCAGGAGTAAATAGGGTTTTCGAAAAAAGACTGTTTCTTTGCTGGTATTTTATGCTGAACAGATTAAGACTCAAAGAAAAAATTGATTTACCGGCTTGCTGTTTTGATTTAAAAGTCAAATGCCTTAAGGTTTACTTCTTTCCTTGTTAATCGTTCTTTTCTCAAGGAAACAAGGCCAAATTGCTTTGAAACAAGTCCCCCGCAGGGTTGTCAATTTCGGAAAAATTAAATTTATCGCCTGTAGATTTAATTCTAATGCTTTGCTTGTATAGGCTGTCAGATAGGACTCTTCTGCAGCTAATTTTCGTTAATTTTCCTCCCTTTTTTTTACAATATCCATTGCTAAATCTAGAATCAGGCTAATGGGTATATTTAAACAGGCACTAATTCGGTGAAGTTTATCAATATCAATTCCAGCCCTGCCATTTTCTATATTAGATAAGGTTTTAACTGTAATATTGGCACTATTAGCTAGATAATCTTGCTTATATTTTAAGTGAATTCTAAGGACTTTAACTGCTTTCCCCATTGCTGCGTTTATTGTAGTTGAATTTTGCATACAGTAAAATCTTAACAAGATGATTTAAATGATCAAGCATACTGAGTGGATTATACCCCCGACTCTTTATTATTGATCCTTTGTACGCAGGTTTATGAATTAGGTTGCAATCTTTTTAGAGAATTTTTAGTTGTTATTTACGCTAAGTTTTTTGATGATTTTACCAGCCTGTCAACACTTAATGAAGTGGGCAAAAGATTCGTTTTTTGACAAAAGGATTTGTTAAAAAACCAATCTGTGCGTAATATTTGGAAGAATAATCCTGAATTAAGAAAGCTAAATCCTAGTGAATTAGCTTAAACAATGAAATGATTTATAATTTGGCAATAAACTTGAGTATTAAAACCAGCTTTTATAATTCCTCAACTTCTCGCATCAGTCTGGCTTTATCAACTGGAACCACCCCAACATGTTCACAAACAAGTCCTCCCGCCAGGTTGGCTATCTCTGAAGCTTTAAATTCATCCAGTCCCGCGGCGAGACACAGCGCTGCCGTAGCAATTACCGTATCCCCTGCACCCGAAACATCAGCAATATCACGCTTGTGCGCGGGAATATGACGCCGGCCCAGATCAGATTGAATGAAAACCCCGTGTTCTGAGAGTGTGAGCATTACTGCCCGCACGCCAAGTTGACTTTTCAATTTGCTGATGGAATTTTCTACCTGCTCTTTTACTGTTGGATTGATGTTTATCTTTAAACCATCCTGGAGTTCTTTTAAATTCGGTTTAAAAAGATGGACACCTTTATAGGAATGAAAGTTTCTTTTTTTAGGGTCTACAACAGTAATTATTCCTTCTTCATTTGCATATTCTACGATTTTGCTGATTAAATTTTCAGTAATCAGACCCTTATCATAGTCCTGAAAGATAATGGCATCAATTTTTTGGTCAGCAAGCGTTTTTTTGATCATTGCAATCACCAACTCTGTTTCGGTTTCCGAGATATTTTCGTCGGTTTCTTCATCGACCCGAACTATTTGCTGATGATGGGCTATGATTCTGGTTTTAACGGTCGTAGGACGATCATTCATCTTCAATATTCCCTGATCTGAAAGATTTTGATTTTTGAGGAGTGACAAAAATTCTTCTCCTGCTTTATCTTCTCCAATAATGGCACAAATGAAAGGCTTAGCTCCTAAAGACTGAACATTCAGAGCGACGTTGGCGGCTCCTCCCAATCGGTTTTCTTTGTTACGCACTTTGACTATAGGAACAGGCGCTTCAGGTGAGACACGTTCTACCTTTCCCCACACATAACTATCCATCATCACATCTCCAATGATCAGGATATTCAATGATTTGAACTTTTCGAAGATATCTGTCATTTGAATTGGATAGATCAAAACCGGGTATTCATCCCAGTGTTGATAATAAATTATTATTTTAGTGCTCCTAAGGCAGCTTTTATGCGTTTCATGGCCTCAATTAACTTTTCCTTAGCTGCCGCATAGGAAAGCCGAATTGAATTTGGATCTCCAAAAGAATCACCACTCACGGTCGCTACATGTCCCGTATTCAATAAGTAAAGCGAGAGATCTTCTGCATTTTTGATTAATTCACCATCTGGAGTAGATTTTCCAAAGAAGGAACTAACTTCCGGGAAAAAGTAGAATGCACCTCCAGGAAGGTTAACTTTTAATCCGGGTATATCTTTCAATAAACTATAAACCAAATCACGTCGTTCTTTGAAAACGCTTCTCATTTCCTTGATTGTCTCAAGTCCGCCTGAATAAGCGGCAATACCCGCTTTCTGTGTTATGGAACAGGTGCCTGATGTAATCTGACTTTGAAGTTTATCGCATGCATTGGCAATTTCTTTACTGCTGACAGAATAACCAATCCTCCAACCCGTCATGGCATAAGCCTTGGATAGTCCATTAATAATGATCACCCGGTCTTTTACAGACGGGAATTGCGCAATGGATTCATGCGCATTCAGGAAATTGATGTGTTCATAAATCTCATCCGATATAATATAAATATTCGGATATTTTTCAAACACCTTTACTAAACCGGCGAGTTCCTCACGGGTATAAACACTACCGGTAGGGTTGTTTGGTGATGAAAACATAAATAACTTAGTTTTCGGAGTGATTGCTGCTTCAAGTTCTTGAGGAGTAATCTTAAAATCACTTTCCAGGGTGGTATTGATGAACACCGATTCGCCCTCTGCAAGCTTTACAAGCTCAGAGTAGGAAACCCAATACGGAGTTGGAATAATTACTTCATCTCCGGGATTTACTAAACAAAGAATGGCGTTTGCAAGCGATTGTTTAGCTCCGGTTGATACTACGATCTGGTCAAAGTCGTAGTCCAGATTATTTTCACGTTTAAGTTTTGCCGCAATTTCCTTACGCAGTTCGGGATAACCTGCTACAGGCGTATAATAAGAAAAGTTCTTGTCGATAGCTTCTTTTGCTGCTACTTTTACAAAATCTGGCGTAAAAAAGTCGGTTTCACCTAAACTCAGACTAATGACGTCTACGCCCTTTGCTGCTAATTCCCGGCCCATTTTTGCCATTTTTATGGTGGCGGACTCGGATAAATTATTTATTCGATTGGATAATGTGCTCATAATTGCCGTAAATATATGAACATGCCCTGCCATTGCAAAAATTAAAGATAAATGAGTCGTATTTTTAGAGAAGTATATCATTTGATCTGTTGTATTGCTTAAATTTGCTTATCAATATATTCTGCTTTGCAAACTCAAAAAAAGCTTATCTTTTTATCGCTGATTGTTGGCATCTTACTCATGCTGGCGAAGTTTACCGCTTACTTAATTACCTCATCAAATTCAATTCTGACAGATGCGGCCGAGAGTATTGTTAATATTTTGGCCGGACTTTTTGCATTTTACAGCATTTATTTGGCGGCCCGACCTCGAGACTCTAATCATCCTTATGGACATGGTAAAGTGGAGTTCTTTTCGGTTTTTATTGAAGG
>VGGW01000110.1 GCA_016868395.1 Bacteroidota bacterium
AAGTTTACTGATGGTTGGTTTACTCCTGATTCAGACCATGGTTCAATACTTTCACACCTATTGTACCAATATATTAGGACAATCGGTCATCAAGGATTTGCGTGTTAATGTATTCAATCACCTCAGTAGTTTGAGGTTAACGTATTTTGACCGTACACCCCTGGGGCAGTTAATTACCAGAACTGTTTCAGACCTAGAAACCATTGCCGATATTTTTTCGGAAGGACTAATTGTTATTTTCGGGGATTTGTTGCAGGTCATTGCAATCATTGCCGTGATGCTTTATACCGATTGGGAGTTAACCCTCATTGTACTCATTCCCATGCCCTTGTTGATTATGGCCTCCCTGGTTTTTAAGGAAGCGATTAAATCGGCATTTCAGGAAGTCCGTACCCAGGTCGCCAACCTAAATACCTTTTTACAGGAGCACATTACAGGAATAAGAATCATTCAATATTTCGCCAGAGAAGATCAGGAGTTGAAGAAATTCAAAAAGATCAACTCCAAACATCGTGATGCACACATTCGTTCGAACTGGTATTATTCCATTTTCTTCCCGGTTGTTGAGATTATTTCGGCTATTTCCATTGGTTTATTGGTATGGTATGGATCGAAGTCGATTCTTTCCGATGAGATCAGTCCGGGAGTAGTGGTTTCATTCATTATGTATATCAATATGTTATTCAGACCAATCCGGGAGCTGGCAGATAAATTTAATACCTTACAAATGGGCATGGTGGGAGCTGAACGTATTTTTAATGTGTTGGATACGGATGAGAAGACCGTGGACAAGGGGACATTAGATCCGGAAAAACTGAAGGGTGAAATTGAGTTTAAAAATGTTTGGTTCACTTACCATGATGAGAACTGGGTATTGAAAAATATTTCTTTCCGTGTCAAGTCGGGAGAAACTTTGGCTTTGGTGGGGGCTACCGGAGCCGGTAAATCTTCCGTTATTAATTTATTGAATCGTTTCTACGAGATTAATAAAGGAAGCATCCTGGTGGATGGACAAGATATCCGTGAGTATAAATTAAGTTCATTGAGATCACACATTGCAACCGTCTTACAGGATGTGTTTCTTTTCTCTGATTCCATAGCCAATAACATTAACTTGAGTAATGAATCCATAGACCGGGACAAACTTATTCAGGCAGCCAAACAGGTAGGAGCATTCGAATTCATTAGTAAACTGCCCCATGGATTTGATTACGATGTGATGGAGCGCGGGGCAACCCTTTCAGCAGGACAGGCACAGTTGATCTCCTTTATCCGGGCAATGGTTTATGATCCTCAGATTTTGGTTTTAGATGAAGCCACGGCATCTGTAGATACCGAAACCGAGGAATTGATTCAGCATGCAATCAATAAATTGATGCAGGGGCGAACCTCCGTGGTAATTGCGCACCGTCTTTCAACCATACAGAATGCGGATCGGATTATCGTTTTGGATCATGGTGAAATCAAGGAAATGGGCTCTCATCAGCAATTATTAAAATTGAATGGATTTTACAAGAAGTTATATGATCTTCAATTTAATTCAGGAGGAATCGCGAAAGCTTAATTTTTAGGTTTTTGGTCCTGAAAAATAAATTAACTTCGTTGCTTATGATTTTGTTACCGACTTTATGAGGCGAGTTGTATCCCATCTGACATTCCAGGTACTTGTTGCCATCGTGATCGGCGTGCTGGTCGGCATGAATTTTCCGGCTTTCGCCCCAACTGCCAAGCTGATCAGTCAGACCTTCATCAATATGATCAGCATGCTCATTGCTCCGATCATATTTTTTACCATCGTTTTGGGCATCGCTCAAATGGGCGATATGAAAAAGGTTGGAAGGGTTGGTGGAAAGGCATTGATCTATTTTGAGTTGATTACGACCCTGGCCATTATTATTGGCTTATTAGTTGCCAATATTTTTAAGCCCGGCAAAGGAGTGCAAGTCAATGCAAGTCAGGTTGATCCTTCAAAAATTCAGGCCTATAAGGACTCCGCTTCCGAAATGAATTGGCTCGAATTTATTGCGCATATTGTTCCAAAAAATGTTTTTGAGTCCTTAGCCAAAGGCGATATTCTTCAAATCCTCTTCTTCGCCGTTCTTTTCGGTTTTGCGCTAAGCAGAATGGGAGCCACCGGCAGTTCTTTGATTGTCACATTTGAGAAATTATCGCAGGTGATCTTTAACATCATGAAAATGATCATGAAGCTGGCCCCATTTGGTGCATTTGGTGGGATGGCATTTACGATCGGCACTTATGGCTTGTCAACCCTTTATCCGCTGGGTAAACTGATGATTGCAGTGTATATGACCATGGCACTGTTTATTTTTGTGGTGCTTAATGTAATATGCTACCTCTATAAATTTAGTCTCTGGCAGTTTTTAAAATTTATCAGGCAGGAAATTGTTATTGTAGTGGGAACCTCATCTTCAGAATCAGTTCTTCCAAGTATGATCCTAAAGATGCAAAAATTTGGTTGTTCCAAATCTGTTGTTGGTTTAGTGATACCAACAGGATATTCATTTAATCTGGATGGCACCTCCATTTACCTATCGATGTCGGTGATCTTTTTATCGCAGGTTTTCAATATTGATCTGAGTCTTGGTCAGCAATTAACCATCATTGGAGTTTTGATGATCACTTCCAAAGGAGCAGCCGGAGTAACCGGAAGCGGATTTATTGTTTTGGCATCCACATTAACCGCATTGAAGGTAGTACCGATTGAAAGTATTGCCATTTTGCTAGGTGTTGACCGGTTCATGTCGGAAGCGAGGGCCATTACTAATTTGATCGGAAACGGAGTGGCTTCTGTAGTGATTGCGAAAAGTGAAAAGGAATTTGATGAAAAGGCATATCGCCGGGCTATTAATCCCAAAACTGCTGAAGAGGTTATCAGCTCTTCTTATGAATAAAAATCAAATTTTGTGCGGCTAAAATTAAACTTCTAGCTTAATGAGTTGGCTACACATTTAAAATGGGAATTTATTATCGTTTTTTATTGCATGCCCTCTGTATTATCAAAATTATAGGATAAGAAAAATACGGTTCCGGCTTTTACTCAAAGTCATTATTTAATGGGCAGGAGGTTCTGGCCTTCGCCAGAATGACAATGCTTATTTTAGTATTAGGGAGATCCTGACCTTCGCCAGGATCGTAGTGCTCCAACAATCACCAGTAATGATAACACTCAGATTCCGGCGGAGGCTCAATGGAATTATTTAAGAGTTGAGTTCAAATTAAATACAAACTTGTTTGTCGTAAATGATTTTTTTACTTTTTTAATTTTGACGAATAATTCCAAATTATGGGATATATAATCTGCTCATGGCTGATAACGATATTTTTATTAGACGCCACGCTAGCAGCCCCCATTAATACGCTTTCTTCCGCCGAGGCTGGTGCGGCAACTACTGTCCAGGCCTAAGCAGAAACCTTCATAGCATCAGGCGCAGCGGCGGCATTTTGGTCCTTTTCTGCTGCAGGAAAAGGACAAATAATCATAATTTCATGTGTGTTGAGATGCTCCAAATCTTTTTCCCTTACTTTTTGACATTCTAAGCGATTCTGTTAGCTTTGCTGATCAAATATTATTTCAATGAGTGTACTGGTTAATAAAAATTCGAAAGTTATAGTTCAGGGCTTTACTGGCACCGAAGGAACGTATCATGCTTCCCAGATGATAGCCTATGGAACACAGGTAGTAGGCGGTGTGACTCCCGGAAAAGGTGGGCAAAGTCATCTTGATCGTCCGGTTTTTAATACGGTTAAGGATGCTGTTGTTCAAACCGGTGCCGATGTATCCATTATTTTTGTGCCACCGGCATTTGCGGCAGATGCTATCATGGAAGCTGCTGAAGCTGGAATTAAAGTTATTATATGTATCACCGAAGGTATCCCGACCAAGGATATGATTTTGGTGAAAGAATATATTTCAGATAAAGATTGCCGTTTAATCGGTCCGAATTGCCCGGGTATCATCACTGCTGATGAGGCTAAAATTGGTATCATGCCGGGATTCATCTTCAAAAAAGGTGGAGTAGGTATCGTTTCCAAATCAGGAACTTTAACTTATGAAGCAGTTGATCAGGTTGTAAAGGCCGGATTGGGAATTACCACAGCCATTGGTATCGGTGGAGATCCGATCATCGGTACCCCTACCGTCGAAGCCGTTAAATTATTGATGAGTGATCCTGAAACTAAGGGTATTGTGATGATTGGTGAGATCGGTGGAGGCATGGAAGCTGAAGCTGCCCGTTGGATTAAAAAGAACGGAACTAAAACGGTGGTAGGATTTATTGCCGGACAAACAGCCCCTCCAGGACGCCGTATGGGTCATGCAGGAGCTATTGTTGGCGGAGCAGATGATACTGCGGCTGCAAAAATGAAAATCATGCGCGAGTGCGGTATCCGCGTGGTAGAATCACCGGCAGAGATCGGCGCGGCTATGGCGGAGGAACTGGCGAAGTAGTATTAAGTATCATGTATCAAGTATCAGGTATTAAGAACCAAGAATCAAGATTCTTCCTGAATTAAAGAATATAAACCGGCTTGTAGGCCGGTTTTTTTATGCCATTTGGATAAGGTTTATCTTTTTCTGGCGCAGTTTAATAGAAACTTGACCTTAATTATTTTTTTGGATGAGGGAATTGGGCTACATGAAATTAAGGGGGATCAAATAAGATTATTAGGATTGTTTTCTAAGCTGCCCTATTTTTTTCGTGCCAATCAAAACTAGAATTTTCAATTTAATTGCGCTTTCCCCCCGAAATGGCGACCTTTGCATTCACTAACCTATCTAAAAAGCAGATGAAATTATTGTTTTTTATATTCTTCAGTTTGTTTTCTTTGGCTTCGGTTTCGGCTCAACAAACAGATTTACAGAAGGATACCATTCAGACCGATTCACTCAGGACAGACAGGATTCAACAGGATAGTCTGGTCACGGTAAAAGGTAAGGCGACCTATTATGCTAGTAAATTTCATGGTCGCCGGACTTCTAATGGCGAAATATTTAGTAATAAAAAAATGACGGCGGCTCATCTCAAACTACCCTTCGGAACCCTGGTGAGTGTGACCAATCCGGAAAATGGCCGCACGGTCCAAGTTCGGGTAAATGATCGCGGCCCGCATACTAAAGCCTATATTATTGATGTTTCGCAGGCGGCTGCCAAAGAACTTGGTTTTTATGGAAAGGGCGTGGCAAATGTGGAAATCAGTTATCAAGTAGCTAGGAAATAGATTATTGGGTTCTCATTCCTTTACGATTAAAATTTAGTTCTATTAAATAGGTTTTCATATACTTCATTGGATATATGAACCAATTTACAAAAGCAAGTCCCTTCCTCATAAACCGCTAAACTTGATACCGAAATAGAAATAGCAATGACAAGATTCAGGCCTTTTTCTACCCTATTGGTTAGAATCCAAATTGATTTTTTTCGACCCCGAAGGGGTCGCATGTGAGAATTTCAAATACATTCGACCCCTTCAGGGTCGGAAAACGGACATTTTTAATTTTCCTATAAACATACGCCCCCTTTGGGGTCGAAGAACAAAAGCTTTAACCGAACAATAGTGATTTGGCATTAACTGGTTTAAATTGTATCCTTCATGTCATATCTCTTTGGAGTTTGATGTCTTTTATGCAGCCTCTTTATATTTGCATCAAATGGAATACAACAAATTAACACCCGAAGAAGAATACATCATTCTGCATAAAGGCACAGAGAGACCTTTCACCGGAGAGTATCTCGATAATAAGAAGTCAGGGATTTACTGCTGCAGACGGTGTAATGCTCCTTTATACCGTTCTGAAGATAAATTTGATTCTCACTGTGGATGGCCAAGTTTTGACGATGAAATTGAGGGTGCCATCAAAAAGCTGGTGGATAGAGACGGATACCGGATCGAAATCCTTTGTCAAAAATGCGGGGGGCACCTGGGGCATGTTTTTGAAGGTGAACGATTAACACCTAAAAATAAACGTCACTGTGTCAATTCACTTTCGATGAAGTTTGTCCTGGCAGAAGATGGGTCTGCTCAGGGTTTTTCCTGAATTTTCTTTGCCCAGAAGACGCCCCACATTAAATACTTAGAAAGTAAGTCCACCTCGTGGAAACCGGCATTCTCCAGTTGCCTGAGGTGCCATCCTACCGGACTGTGGTAATCGTGTGCATCCTGGTGCTCCATCCACATGTTCCAGTTTTCAGCCGTCGAGCCAAGTTTGAAGGCTTCCTCTTTCCAGCAGGAAATATTCTTTTTATAAATATCATCTGAAATACCACGGGTTTGATCCGCAAAAATGAAAACACCATTGATAAGTAGAGCCTGGAATACATCCCGGTAAAACCGAATTTTATGAGGGTCAGTCAGGTGGTGTATGGCAATACTCGACAAGGCCAGGTCATAATAATTTGGCTCAAGGTTCATGTTTTTGAAATCAGCCTTGATATAAGTAATATTTTGGGCTTGTGGAAAGCGCTTTTTGCATTCATTCAAGATGTCCTCAGAAAGGTCAAGTACATGAATTTCTGCATTCGGAAAATGGTTCAGTATCTCCTGAGTGAGATTTCCGGTGCCACAACCCAGATCGATAATTCGCTTGGGTTTAAAACTTTCGGGTAAATAAAGGAACAGGTTAAAAAGCATTTCAGAATAGCGTGGAACACATTTTTTGATCAGCTCGGTGTACTTTCTGCTTAAATCGTCATAAAATTGTTCAAGTTGTTCCATAGCCATACTCCCGATGATAAAAATTAATTTATTTTTGATAAAATTCTGATTTCACATTTAAAATCCGTTATGAAATTACTTGAAGGAAAAATAGAATTAATTACCGGAGCATCAAAAGGTATAGGCCGTAAGATCGCTGAAAAATTTGCTGAACATGGTGCTGATGTAGCATTCACTTATCTGTCTTCTGTTGAGAAAGGAGAGGCCTTGGAAAAGGAGTTGCAAAGCTTTGGAACTAAAGTTAAAGGGTATCGTTCAGACGCTTCAAAATTTGAAGAAGCGGAGAAGCTGATCAATGATATAGTTGCTGATTTTGGCAGTTTGGATGTTGTAGTCAATAATGCAGGCATTACAAAAGATGGTTTATTGATGCGTATGACTGAAGAGAACTGGGATGAGGTTTTAAATGTCAACCTTAAATCTATTTTTAACGTGACCAAGGCAGCTTCAAAGATCATGATGAAGAACCGGAAAGGCGTTTTCATTAATATGAGTTCGGTAGTAGGGGTGCAGGGAAATGCCGGACAGGCAAATTATGCCGCTTCAAAAGCCGGAATTATCGGATTCTCTAAATCAGTTGCCAAAGAACTGGGTTCAAGAAATATCCGTTCCAATGTGGTTGCTCCCGGCTTTATCAGAACTGAAATGACCGAAGTGCTGGATCCAAAGGTGGTAGAAGGCTGGGCACAGGCTATCCCTTTAAAACGTGCCGGAGAAACAGAAGATGTTGCTAACCTTTGTGTATTCCTGGGCTCTGATATGAGTTCTTATATTACTGGGCAGGTGATACCGGTCGATGGGGGAATGCTTTGATAGTTGAGAGTTTAGAGTTAAGAGTTGAGTGTTGGGGTATGAGGTCTGAGATTGGAGGTCTGAGGTCTGATGTACTAGATATGAGATATGAGATATGAGATATGAGATGTGAGATGGATCCGATACTTTTCTCATACTGCGTTTAGCTTTTAGCTTTCTGCTTTTAGCTTTAGGCTTTAAGCTTTGGGCTTTCAGCCTAAAAATGGTATGGATTTTGGCTATAATTAGTTGTTTAAATTAATAACATGAAAAATAATAGATTCATCATACCATTTGCCATTTTAGGACTTTCTCTGATTGTCTCAACTTTTATATTTTCAAGTACCTGGCGTAAGATTAAGAGTGAAAATCAAACGATCACTGTCACTGGATCTGCAAAAAAGGTTATTGTATCTGATCTGGGGGTATTACGTGGGACTCTGAGTGTTGAGGCCTCCACTGCATTAGAAGCCTATCGCTTATTGCAGGCGCAAAAGCCGGTTTTGATCGAATATTTTAAGTCCAAAGGATTTTCCGGGGATAAGGTGAACCTGCAAACCATCTCTAGCTTTCCAAATTATTACTTCAACTCACAAGGTCAGAGTACCGGCATCAGGTCTTATAATGCCTCCCAGTTAATTGATATTTCATCTTCAGATGTCCAGTTAATTAAAACAATGTCTATAGAAATCAGTTCTCTGGTTGAACGTGGTGTTAACTTTCAGGTCAATCCGCCAGAATATTATTATACCAAAATCGGCGACATTAAAATTGAAATACAGGCCGAGGCAGCAAAAGATGCGATGATCAGGGGCAAGCGAATCGCCGAGGCAACGGGCAGGGAACTGGGAGCATTGAAAAGTGCCAGAATGGGGGTTCTTCAAATCACTCCTGAAAATTCCAATATGACCTCTGATTATGGTGTCAATGATGTAAGCGCTATCAGGAAGGAGATCATAGCTGTGGTTAATGCCAATTTTGAGATTGATTAATATCTCATGAAGGATTAAAAGCTTAGATTTAAAATGGCATATTTGTATTCGCCATGCCACTATTATTTCAAATTCAATTTACTTCAGAAAGCTATTTATGGCTATTGGCCTGTTTGGGCTTGGGTATGGCTTATGCCCTGATTTTGTATCATTCATCCGGCCACCTGACTAAATCCTTACGCAATTTACTTTTTGTTCTCAGAGCTGCCGCAATTGCCGGAATTGCATTTTTGCTTTTTGCACCACTGATCAGAGCGATTAAGCGAACGGTAGAGAAACCCATTATCATTCTGGCACAGGATCATTCTGCTTCAATTCTTCACTCAAAAACTAAAGATTTCAAGGAAGAGGATTATAAAAATCAGTTAAGAAAGCTTGAGAAGGAATTATCCGGAGATTACGAGCTGCGTACATTTATTTTTTCTGAGGAAGTTAAAGCCGGACTTGATTTTAAGTTTGATGGATCCTTAACCGATATCTCATCCCTTTTTAAACGAATAGGCGATCAGCTCTCCAACCGGAATATTGGAGCAGTGATTATGAGTACAGATGGTATTTACAATCGGGGCGCAAACCCACTTTACGAGAGTAAAAATCTGAGTGCACCCATCTATACGATTGCACTTGGAGATACGATTGCTAAACGCGATCTTTTGATTTCTGGGCTTAATCACAACAACATCGTCTTTTTGGAGAATGAGTTCCAGATTTCAGTTGATTTGGAAGCATTTCAGTCTGAAGGAAGCACCTCTGTTCTTAGCGTGACCTCCGAATCAGGTACAGTCCGTTCCAAGCCGGTTTCCATTCGCTCCAATGAGTTCCGGCAAACCATTACCCTGAATCTGCCTGCCGAAAAAAAGGGAATTCAGGCTTATACCATTCGTCTTCAGCCACTTTCTAATGAACTTTCCCTGGTCAATAACACTCAAGTCATTTTTGTAGAAGTTATTGATGGGAAAAAGAATGTTTTGATGATTGCCAATGCTCCTCATCCGGATCTCAGTGCGCTCAGGCAATCCATTGAGCTTAACCAGAA
>VGGW01000111.1 GCA_016868395.1 Bacteroidota bacterium
TGCATAAAAGCCGTTGAAAGCTCCATTCAACCAGTTACCATTCATGAAGTTACGGTCTGAACCAAAGGCCTGTGCAGTATTTGCGTAATACTGTGCCTGTAAATCCGAGAATAAACTCTGAAACAGCTGCCAAGAGAACATAAGACCATTGTGCTGGGCAGAAGCAAAAGCATTACCCACACCTGATGCATCAAGTGAAGTCAATCTAGTTTGGTCAGTATTGTATTGCTCAAACTTGTCGGTACAAGATGAGATACCAATAGCTGTTACCAAGAATAAACTTGATGCAATGATATATAACTTAAATTTTTTCATAATTGATGATATTTATTAATTAAAACGATAAGTTTAAGTTCAAACCAATCTGACGAGTACTAGGTAAAGAGAATCCTTCCTGACCTACTGATGTATTCGTTGCACCTGCAGTGGATTCAGGGTCAAAACCAGGAGCATTATTCACGATAAAGAATAAGTTACGTCCAGTCAATGACACAGATCCAGCTTGGAACGGTGCTTTCTTGAATAAGTTCTTTGGTAATCTATACGTTAAAGAAGCTTCTCTTAAACGAACATTCGTAGCAGAGTAAGACCAAACTTCACCAAGAGGTGAGTTACGACCACCTACAAACTTCCAATAAGTTTCTGCAGTTGTTGCAATGGTATTTGGTGTACCGGCAGCTGTTACGCCAGGGTATACAAAACCATTTCTTCCCTCCAATGTATTGGTTGTGACACCGTCAAATGCGATGATTGAATTGGTAAATGAGGTTACATTTCCACCAACTCTTGCAGTTACTAAAGCACTTAAGCTGAAGCTCTTGTAGTTGAATGTGTTTGTAAAACCACCAGTCCAATCAGGGCGAGAATTACCAATATCAACAGAGGTAGTAGTGGTAACTAAAGGTAATCCGGTAGGACCAACAATAACCTGACCACTTGCATTACGCTGGAAACCTCTGGCATACATTTGACCCAATGGAAATCCTTCAACAGCGCGTTGAAACACCATGAAGTCGTTCGTTAAGTTTAGTACTTTCAAGGTAGGTGTCAATTCAACTAATTTGTTGATATTTCTTGCAAAATTCATATCAACATTCCAGCGGAAATCTCCTTTAATTACCGGTGTCGCGTTCAAGCTTAACTCAACTCCCTTGTTATTTACCAGACCGGCGTTAACAAATTCAGAAGTCCATCCGGAAGACCCGGGAAGTGAAACTCTGAATAACTGATTTTTAGAATCAGAAGTATAGTAACCGATATCAAATCCTAAACGATCGTTGAAGAATTTAGCTTCCAAACCAAATTCCAATGCAGTTGTTAATTCCGGCTGTAGGTCAGGGAATGGTTTTGTACCATCTCTGGTGATGAAACCGTTTGAACCACCCGGAGAAAAGTTGAACAACTGAGTAGTCAGATAAGGAGATGCATCGTTACCGGTAGTAGCATAAGAACCTCTAAGCTTAGCAAAAGAAACTGCTTGAGGTAAGGTAAATATGTTCGAAAGTAATGCGGAGAAACCTGCAGAACCGAATAGGTAAGACCAGTTGTCGCTTGGAAGTGTAGAGCTCCAGTCATTACGAACAGATCCTGATACGGTGATTGCATTTTTGTAGGTGAAATCCGCAGTTGCAAAAATACCATTCTTTGCTGTTTCAACAAAGCTACGTCCATCTATAGGACCACGAGCATTTGACGGAATAAATAGGTTATCTCTATTTAAACCAACTGTATTTGTTGTCTGTAATGTACGGTCAACTTTTTGAAGACTGGCACCAAAGGTTGCATCGATAGTTAAATCTTTTAATAAGGTTTCTTTGTAAATACCAATCAAATCAAAGTTCGTTTCTACAACATCTCTGAATTGGGTTTCGTAGTTACCAAAATCAGCAATGGTATAGGTATCGTTGTGCCATTTACCTTCGAATTGATCGATAGTTTTATCGATACCTGCACGACCCATTATACTTAATTGAGGAGTAACCTGATAAGTTAATGATCCAAAGGCAGTTATACGATCTCTAAGATCACCAGAGAAAACACGGTATTTAGTCCAGTAAGGGTTTTCACCACCGTTTGATCCCGGATTCCAGAAGTTCTGACGTAATCTACCGGAAGAAGGATCAATGTAATCATATTTTTTAGCTTGATCCAAAGAAATGTTACGAGGAATACGGATGATGTGACGCTGATTGTTTGCGTAGTTCTCACCGGTGTATTGTCTGTTAACAAGATCCTGCTTCAAATAAGTAGCTTTTCCATCATAAGATAGCTTAGGACTAACTTTACCACTAAGACGTACGTTAAGAATGTCTCTTGTCATCTTGTTGTTGTCGACGATACCTTTTGCATCCACTCTGGTATAAGCTAAATAAGTTTGAGCTTTTTCGTTACCACCTTGAAATGAAAGGGTATTTGACAATTGCTGACCAACATCATAGTAATCTCTGTAGTTATTAGGCTGAGGATTGAAGTTATAGGTTTTACCAGCATCGGCAGGATCGTTACCCCATAAAGCAACTGACTGTCCGTTCATTCTTGGCCCCCAGTTTCCTTCCTGAGCTTTGTTATAAACTCCGGCACTTCCCTGACCATACTCATTTTGAAGATCATACAAGAACATTGCTGTTTCTAATTGTGATGAGCTGTTCAATGAAACACCTGTTCCCTGACTTGCACTACCTTTTTTGGTATTGATCAATAACGCACCGTTTGCAGCACGCGAACCATAAAGCGCGGTTGCAGCAGCACCTCTAAGAACTGTCATCGATTCAATGTTATCAGGGTTGATACTTGATAGACCATCACCACCGTCACGACCACCGTTACCGGTACCAGGACTGTAGTTTGAGTTATCCATCGGCACACCGTCAATTACAATCAAGGCACCATTATTACCTGTGATTGAACGGTCACCTCTTAAAACAACACGAGTTGAACCTCCAAGACCGGAAGAAGTACCAGCCACATCAAGTCCGGCTACCCGTCCGATTAAGGATTTACCAATGTTTAATTCTCTAGCTTTTTCAAAACTTTCTGTTTTTACTTGCTGAGTAGCATAACTCAAGACCCTTTGGTCTTTTGTAACACCTAATGCAGTCACAATTACTCCTTCGAGCATTTTACTGTCAGATTCAAGACGAACATTTAAAGTTGTTCTTCCATTAACTGCAATTGTTTGACTTGCAAATCCAATGTAGGAGAATACCAAGGAAGCATTGGATGGCACTGAAATTGTGAAATTACCATTAGCATCTGTGCTTGTTCCCTGAGTTGATCCACTCACCTTGATGCTCACAGCAGGAAGAGGTAAGTTGTCAGAGTCGGTAACCTTTCCGGTAACGTTGATATTCTGCGCAAACACATGGATTTGGCACAACAACAGCAGTACGACTAGTTTGTAAACTTTTTTCATCATAATACTTTTAGTGTTAAATATAATTAATTAATTGATTAACCAGTTGATAGGCAAGTCTTATGGTTGAATTGCATACCATTTGGCAATACTAAAGTACTGCTTTTTTTTAATATACCAAATATTTACTAAATGAGTTTGAATTTTACAATTTTAAAATAAACTGAATTTATATGCCTGTTAATCAGGTATTTATGATAAATAAAAATTTTAAAATAAAAATTATTAAACCATTGTGGAAAAGTATTTAAGGTCTAATCCTTGAATAATAAGCAGAAAAACACGGATTTGCATTAAGTTTTTAAAATGCTGGAGCAATTCCCCACGATATAAAAACCAAAGTCGCTAAAGAGAGATCATTCTAATTTCCGAGTAGTAATAATAATTGTGTTGCAATCATCCATTAGCTCTAAGCCTGGTTGCATGAAAATAATTAATCAAAAACACAAAAATCAATATCATCAGGCCGAAGAACTCTCTGGTTTCCTCAATCCATGGTGATGATGCCTTCATACTCCCAGCAATATTTTCTGCCTGATGTTTGCTTATCCAAGTCAATACTCCGTTTTTATCGAAGAATAAATAGGTTGCATAAATGGCAAATACGAATACACTGTAAAGAATAAGTCGAGGATAAGCCCATTGTCGTAATGAAGAATAACAAATAAATGCTCCGAATGAATAAATTAAGATCCATAAAATCGGATCGGGGTCATTAAATTGCAGAGCTGCAGAAACAAAGAACAGAAATAGAAAGACGGAATTAAAAACTTTCATTTGGGCTGATTTATTTTTTTATTTCAAATACTTTTTAGGTAAAAGCGCTGGATCACCAGAATCTAAATAAGACTCATATTGTTTAAGTAATACGGGATCTTTCGGCCTACCATAGATATCACTGGATTTATATTTACCCAGATCGAAGGCTTTCTTCATCCAGACATCGCGTCTGCGATCACGGGTCACGGTGTAAATCAGTTTGGGTACAAACTGAGGTGGAATTGCCAGTATCCCGTCCTGATCACCAATAACAAGATCTCCCGGCATAATGACCGCTTTACCAATTCTGATTGGAACATTTATACCGGAAACTGTGGCGTTACTTAAGGCTCCGGGATAAGTTCCCCGATAAAATGCTTGCATTCCACTTTGGGAAATGTTCTCAGTCAGGTAGATTCCTCCATCAACAATTAATCCGGTTCCGGTTGTTTTCCAAATGTAATAGGATAACTTATCTCCAACATAAGTTCCTCCCTCGATTTTCCCATACAAGTCAACAATGACCAGATCATCCTTCTGAAGCATGTCAATGGTAGTCCTGTTATTAAGCCCTGTAAAATTATTTTTTTCAGCTTCTTTTTGCATCCCTGCAACAAGATCAGATCGAGATGGCATAAATTGAACGGTGAATGCCCGACCAACAAGTTTCTTTCCCGGAATAATTGATTTCCAACCATCTTCATATTGGTTGGCATATTCCCTTGGGATTGAGCCAATAGCTTCCACAACTTGAATATCCATTTTGCGGATGGTATCTAAAATTGCAGCAGGTATCATTGGACGACCACCCGGAAATCGACCATAGGGATTTTTTGCAGTATAATTTAACATCTGCTCTTCTGTGAAGTTATAAAGTTGTGCACTTGCTTCTGTTGTCATGCCCACAGTCAAGCAGAGACTGAGGAAAGTAAGGCTTAATTTTAATCCTGATCTGAATAATTTTTTCATGAATATCAATTTTATGTTTTCTGTTGCTAATTAACCAAGGCTTTTGATGATTTCCTGGTTAGTAAATGAATGATAACCCAGGCAAATAGATACGTTATTCCACAAATTGTGAAGATAAGATTATAACCACCGGTTAAATTGTTGGCTGCTTTATAAATATCCAGTAAATAACCGACAAATATTGGGAATAGTATACCACCAATTGCCCCGGTCATCCCTCCAATTCCGACCACTGAACTCACTACATCTTTCGGAAACATATCCGAGGCCATGGTAAAAATATTAGTTGCCCATGCCTGATGCACCGCCACGGCTAAACTAATCAACCCCACCGCCACCCATTTATCGGTTACGAACTGCGCAATTGCAATCATAATTCCAAGCTCCAGAATGGCAAACAACAGAAGCACTCCCTTTCTTGCTTTTAAAGTCGGCCAGCCCATGTTGATTAAACGAGAAGAAAAATAACCTCCTATAATACTTCCCACCGTGGTGGCACCATAAATTAAGATCAACTCCGGACTAATCACCTTTAAATCCAGATTAAATGTTGAAGAAAAATAAGAAGGCAGCCAGAATAAAAAGAACCAAAAAATAGGATCAATCAGGAATTTACCGGTAACGAATGCCCAGGTTTGGGGATAGGTAAACAACCTGGCCCAGGAAATTTTGATCGAACTTTTTACCTGATCAGAAACATCATCCTGATCACTTTCTATAAAGTCCAGCTCTTCCTGAGTCAGTCTTTTTTGCTTAGCGGGAATTTCATAGAGCATCCACCAAAAAATTAACCAAACAAAACCCAGTGCACCTGTAATCCAGAACACCTCTTGCCAACCATAATTTTGCATAATGATCGGCACCAGGATTAGGGCAACAACAACACCAATTGCAGTTCCTGAATTGAATATACCGGTAGCCAGGGCCCTCTCCTTCTTTGGGAACCATTCAGCAACAGCCTTCATTGCAGCGGGAAAATTACCGGCCTCTCCTATTCCTAAGGTCAACCTGGCAATACCAAAACCCAAAACCGATCTTGCCAATGCATGAAACATGCCGGCAAGACTCCAAACTATTACCGCAACGCTATAACCTAATTTAGTTCCGACTTTATCAATAAATCGACCAGAAACTAATAATCCAATGGCATAAGCAAATGAGAATGCGGACATTATTTTTCCAAAATCTGTTTCAGTCCAGCTGAATTCTGTTTCCAGTGTAGGCTTCAACAGACCGATAATCTGCCGATCCAAATAATTGATGACAGTTCCTGTGAACAGTAAAGTCACGATAATCCAACGATAATTCTTCATTTTTCCTGATGCCATTTGCCGCTTGTTGCTTAATAATTATTTGTTGATTTAGCTGTTTCCCTGATAAATGAAAATAGTAAAAATCCTTTTCTATGATTATCAACTAAAGCCATTTTCAGTCTGGATTGTTTGATCTTGGTTCCTGAATCAACGTTTAAAAAATTTAACATATTCTTTAAAGTGGACCAATAGGCCATCCCAATCTCCCATTTTGATTAATTCCTTATCAAAAAGCTGACCTCCTACACCCAAGCTATCCGCTCCTGATTTAATAAAATCCTCCATATTTTTTAGGCTGATACCACCCGTAGGCATAAGCTTTATCTTGTTCAGAGGCGCTTTCACGTCTTTAATATAATCCGGACCAAGTATGGTAGCAGGATAAACCTTTACCATATCTGCCCCAAGCTCCCATGCCCGGTAAATCTCTGTTGGTGTATAAGCTCCGGGGAAAACAGGAATATTTGACTCAACACAGGTTCGAATAACTTCAGGACTCAGGATAGGTGTTACGATAAATTGTGCTCCTGCGTTCAAGGCTAATTTAAGATCTTCCATGGTGCAAACGGTTCCGGCCCCTACATTTAAACGACCTTTGAACTCATCAGATGCATACTTAATGATATCCTCAGCAAAAGGAGTATTCATCGTAATTTCAACATTACTAAGTCCTGAAGCAAAATAAACAGGCAATATTTTCGCAATTTGATCAAAGGTTAAATTCCTAATTATTCCAACTAAAGGAACTTCATTGAATTTTGGCCAGGAAAATTCTTGATTATTCATTGTTAATTGTTTGGATAGAATTAAACAGCTGAACTTGTCCGGCTATGGTAGCCTTATCAATAAGTTCAGATTGGATAAAAGTAGTTTTAGTTTCAAATGAAATAGTCTCTACTGCAGTTTTATAATGATCATACAGATGCCTACCACAGCAAACTATTAAGTGGTCAAAATTCCCGGAACCCAGCTCTCTGAGCTCCGATCCGATAAGTAAGCCACTCAAATAAAACAAATTCTGCTCTTTGCTGAACTTACCAAAAAGTTGCCTGGTTCTAACCGTAAAAGCATTATGCAATAAGTTGGATGAGGCTGAAACTTCTACTCCGTATTTGAAGGCTTGAAGGTTAGCCGCTTCAGTCATGTTTGAAGAGTCGATCAAATTTACTGAATCCCTGAGGATGCTATGCTCCTTAAGAATATTAAAAATTTCTCCGGTCATGTAGGTTTTAAAATCCGTCATGAGTTCATCCCTAACGAAAATATGTTTGGAATGAGTTCCCGGGAAAATGAAAACTAGTTGTTCATGTTGCTTTACAGAAACCTCATTTATCTTAAGCAGACCAATCAATTGAGCTTCTTCGCCACGCATCACATCTTCATCACTTTTTACTCCGGAAACCAACATAAGATTTGCCCCCGGACCATTGAAACTTTCGAAGATGCGAACAGAGGCCTGACTGCCATCGATATGGAAGGGTAGTTCGGCATAAGGTAATTCTTCCATGCCTAAAGAGGAAGATGCCATTCCGGAGACAATGATCGGAATATTTTCAACAGAAGACCCTATTGTTTTCCCCAGTTCGTGAATACTGGATTTTAGAATATTGGAATAGAAATTGAAGCGACTTATTTCAGTTTGTTCTTTCCACAATCTGAAGGTACCTGCCACTCCAGAGGAGGAAAGAAATTCAGTAATAATTGCGTAGGTATTTCTGTCAACCAGTCTTAACCTGAATGAACTCGTTCCCCAGTCGCAACACAGTAAAAATTTATTCATTTATTTCTATTTTTCACTCTTCGGTCGATTGACGGCTGGTTGTTGATAATACCAAGCGGAAGACAACTACCAAATAGCAATTATTTATTTACCCTCGATTTAAACACCTTTCCCGCGTCTCCCTTAATAACATCCTCTTCAGTGAACCTGCAATACAATATATCCTTTGCTGTGGTACGTTCACGATCAAATACCACATGTATATTACCGTCAGGTGTTTGATCGGCATCTGGATAGGATACGTTTTCTCTGGCATCAAGTAAAAGCATGTGAGGCCATGTTTTGCCTCCATCTTTTGAGATAAATGCAGTCATATTATTACGCGTGGTGCTGCTGTTCGAGATCAGTAATAAATTCCCTGAAGCCAGTTTTCCCAAATAAAAACGGCTTGAGGTTGTGGGTCCGGAAGCAGTAAAAGGCTCAACCGGTGTCCAGGTTTTACCATAATCAGAACTTTTACTGAAATATATTCCTTTTGTTGTTCTTACCATAACCATCAGATCACCCTTATCGGAAAGTTCAACAAGTTGAGGTTCATCATGAATCCGAATGGAGTCGGCAATTTGTATCCTTGAATAACTGGTCACAGCGCCAAGATCATTAGATTTTGAATGATCCAAAACCTGAATAAATGCACCATTTTCAGGAAAGGCTTTTCCGGAACTATCGCTAGCCAGAGGTTTATCAACATAAACAGGGAATAAAGCAAGATCTTGAGAAGCCAAATGGAGCGGCTTGTTGCTCATTACACCATCCATCATTCGCTTAGACTCTCCATGCGTAACTTTAGTACCATCCCAGGCTATCTCAAGGCCATTTACTCCTCCAAATCCATCCCAAATCAGGCTATCTTTTACACTACCATAAAATAGATAAACTTGTCCGTCTTTATTCCTCCAAAATGCGGGATCAAAAAACCGGTATTCCGCAGATTTTGGATAAATAGCCAATTGATCATTCAGCCAGGTTTTTCCATCGTCCTGACTTACGGAAAGTGTGACATAGTTTCCGGGGCCGGGTGCGGATCCACCCGAGTACCAGGCCACAAAGATCTGTTTCCCATCCGCAGAAGTGCCTATGGCGGGAACTTGCTCAAATTTCCTGTCCTCCAATCTCGGATCCGGGCCATTAATAAACAGTGCAATAGAACCGACAGTGTCTGAGCTTGAAGGAGTAGTTTCCTTATTTGAATTGCAGCTAGTGATCAAAATCACGAAACTTAATGAAATCAATACCGTGATAAAAAATATGCTTTTCGTTTTCAAATGAATTGGTTTTTATGATTAAAATATTATTTT
>VGGW01000112.1 GCA_016868395.1 Bacteroidota bacterium
AATATTTTCCTGGGACTGAAACCTAAGATTGCTTTTGACCGGGTATTTAAATTCGAAAGCCTTTTAAGTGTTGCTACCCTTACCCGGTAAAACTCATCTAGATTTGAAGAAAATATAGCAAGAAACCGTATTCTTTCAACCAAAGGAACCGATTTATCAGCAGCCTCCTGGAGAACACGGTCATTAAAGTACAACCAACTGACCTCGCGATTGATCAAAGGAATATTCTTAGGCATTGGCATAAATAAACAATCCCGCGGTTGGAGGCGGGACTGTAAAATTCAAAAATTAATATTAACAAAACATTAACAGCACGTTAACTGTTAAATTTTAGTCCTAAAATTTATATTCTATCAGTCGGAGGAGGTGTTGTTGATACGCCTGCTTTAGCTGAACTTGATTTGGCAGAGGCAGATTTTTTGGTAGATTTAACCGGTTTCTTTGTCATTAAATCCTTTGCCTTAGCAACAAGCGGCTTCTTGACTTCAGATTTTATTGGAACTGATTTGCTGACAGGAGAAGGTGTCGATTTTTTAGGATTTTTAACTCCTGGCTTTGTTAGCCCTGAACCGGTGGTTACAAGTCGAGGTAATTTTTCTTTTACTGCGGCCTTAGTTACTCTGGCCACAACTTTTTTAGCTTTTTTAACTGCAGAAACTACGGATTTTCCGGCGGGAACTCCAGCCTTAGCTACAGTTTTAGACTTGGCAATTTTGGCCTTACTCTCAATTTTGTCTTCTACTGAATGCTTGACTTCATTGTACTTTACAGCTAACTTCTTGGCCAATACTTTGCTGGTCTTCTTTATTTCCTTGGAGAATTTATCGGCATCATGGCCTAGACTCTTTAGGGCTTCAAAAAATTTCTCAGAAATTGTTGATTCTAATTCCTTCTTTACACCACGTTTTGTTTGCTTTTTTACAAGCTTTACGGATGTTTTTACTTTATTTGCTTTCATAAATTTTATGTTAAAGAAATGCGAACTTTAAATGCAATATTTAAAGATATTAACAAATATTGATTAACCATAGTATTAAAATTATGCCAACATTCGACATTGTAAGTAAGATCGACGGACAAACCCTTGATAATGCAATCAACACAGCGAAAAAAGAGATTTTGAATCGCTATGATTTTAATGATTCTAAAAGCAGTGTAGAACTCGATAAAAAAACTAATGAGATTACTATTATCACTGAAAACGATATGCGTTTAAAAGCTATTCAAGATGCAATTATATCGCGAATGGTTAAACATCACTTAGATCCCGGAAGTATGGATCTTGGTAAAGAACAGTATGCTTCAGGCAATATGCTCAGAAAGGAAATTAAAATAAAAGAAGGGATTGACAAGGAAGCCGCCAAAAAGATTGTAAAAAAAATAAAAGACAGTGGCCTTAAAGTACAAGCTTCTATCATGGAGGATCAAGTCAGGGTACAAGGAAAGAAAATTGATGATTTGCAGGCCGTAATTGCACTCTGCCGCAACAATGATTTTGGACAACCGTTACAATATATCAACATGAGAAACTAGGGTTCATGGACAGTTGAGATTTAAAAATTATCAACTATCAATTATTAATTAACCTGAGTTCGATACATGGAAGATTAAAAAATATCCTTAAAATGGATTTTATGATCCTCCGGATGCGCATGATTTGATTTTGGAAAGCAATACCTGCGTGTTATCGCTTCGTTTAGTCCTTTCCTCCGGAGTATTTCCGGCAAGAAATGGCACCTGATTTCAGATGACCCTTAGCCGGAAGATACCTCCTTCGGCAAGGTTTAGTTTACCCGATGCTATTTTTCATCGGGAGGGGTAGTCCGTCCATAGAACTCCAGGCCCTGTGAAACAAACACGAGTGGCAGCCCTATTTTTTTTGCATAACTGAATCTTAGGATAAGGATTTAATTTCCCGTAAAAAAATAAGGCATAACACGGAACCAGGAGCAACAGACTGAGAAATATAGTCAGCCTCCGGCAAGAGCTTATATCGATCTCAGATTAATTAATTAATTAAACCGTCTTCACATCCTTCTTATCATAATTTTCGATATCCATGATATAACCGTTTTGTATTAAGAACTCAAACAAATGTCTTGATTCTTTTGAAACGGGCATATTCCGGGTAGTGATTATCTGCTTGTTTTTCTTATCCAAATAGGGATAAGCATACAGTCTTACATTTTTACTAAAAAGATCACTGATTTAGGCCAACAGTTCATCGGCATAGTTTTCCCCGTAGTTTTCAGAATTGAATATATTTTTAGGTTGACAATATTGGTCGAAATACCAACGCTCTTGGGGTTACACCTTGAGAGGTATTGAGCTAATTTGTGATTACGCGCAAAATCTGATACCACCACATAATTTCCGGTAGCATATAATTCCTCCGCTCGTTTTGTGAACTTTTCTAAATCCTCATTACTTAATTCTGATTTATCTTCAAGAAAATTAGTCATTAATACTTCGATCATGACAATAACGTTTCGGTCATTGACTTGCTGTGTTTTCTTAAACTGATCGACTGCTTTATTGAATAAATCAAAATTCGGAGTAGATTTCTGACCGAATTTAGTTCGAAGAATCATTATATCCTTTTTATAAAGTAAATCTTTGGACTGACGGGCATGACCATTCTTATCAAAAATAGCTGCACCGGAAAAGCCCTTGGCGATCAGGTAGAGATTAACAAGCCGTTGTTTGCATTTTTAAATTGTGGACCACTTAAACTAATCAAATCAATTTCTACGGAACCTATGGCTAAATTATCAACCAATGATTCAATCATCGATTGTACATCATCATGGTAATAATAAGCTGCATAAACTAAATTTACTCCTAATATTCCGAGTACATGTTGCTGTAAATTTGAATCACTATCCAATAATCTAACGTGAAAAACGATTTGATTAGGTTCACCACCCGGCCATAACTGAAACCTAATGCCAAGCCAGCCATGTGGATCATTGGTTTTATTAAAATTGAGTGTTGTAACCGTATCTGCAAAAGCGAAAAAAGTTTTTCCGGCATACTTAGGTCCGGATAAGCGTTCAGATAAAAGTCCGAATTCATACTTAATCATTTTATGAAGCCTGGATTCAGAAACATAACGTCCCGACTCTTCGACCCCATAAATTGAGTCGCTAAAAACCATATCATAAGCCGACATCGTCTTTGCGATGGTGCCTGATGCCGCACCGGCGGTGAAAAAATTTCTTGCAACTTCCTGCCCTGCCCCTATCTCGGCAAAAGTCCCGTAAATGGAATCATCTAAATTGATCTTTAATGCTTTCCGTCTAATCTCCAAAATTTCTCTCACCATCCTGCAAAATTACGATTTTAGCGCTTCTAACGCAACATAAATAAAAAAGGCAGACAAAAATATTGTCTACCTTTTAAACTAAATCACTCGACTTTAGTTAATTGAAATTTCTCTCGACTGAATCTTAGCTTCTTCCTTTTTGGCTACACTAACATGTAATATGCCCTCTTTATAGGCTGCACTTATTTTAGAGTGATCTGCCGATTCTGGTAAGGTAAAGGTTCTCAAAAAGCTTGAATAATTATATTCCACTCTGTTATACTTCCTTGGCTCATCTAATTCAGTTTTTTCTTCCTTTTTTTCGGCAGAGATCATTAGTAAATCCTTTTCCAGATTAATTTTGAAATCTTCCTTTTTTAATCCAGGTACTGCCAAATCAATTTGAAATTCATTCTCATTCTCAGAAATATTGACCGGCGGAATACGCTGCAATGAACTCTTAGTTAGAAATGGATCTGCATTGAAAAACGATTCAAAAACATCGTTATAAGCTGGTTTCAATACTTTGTTTGTATTTCCGTTTGCAAATTTTACAAGTGCCATCTTGAAGTCCTCCTTATTTTTTTAATCAGTTATTTCAAACTATTCGACAATGTGTATACCATTTCGCATATTGCATTAAAAATTAGCCAACATGGCAGTTTAAATTATTTTTAACTGCCATTATGTCATTTTACGGATGAAAGGATTTCATTATAAAATTCAAATACACTTGAGGTTTTCAGACATTGATGCGCTTGGTCACGTAAATAACGCTGTTAATCTGACCTACTTTGAGATCGCCAGGTCAGCTTATTGGACTGATGTGATTGCTTGGGATTGGAAACAATCAGGGATAATAATTAGAAAATCAGTAGTTGATTATCATAAACCAATAATCCTCGGCGACGAGGTATATGCTTACGTCAGAACCTCAAAAATTGGAAACAGCAGTTTCGAATTGGATTATATTTTGGTTAAAAACAAGCAAGGAAAGGAAGAAATTTGTACAAGCGGACAAACAATTTGTGTTTCCATTGATTACCAGTCACAAAAACCGACCAAAATTCCTCAGCTTCAGCGCCAAAGAATGGAAGAAAGTATGTTTGATAATCTTGAATAAAAAAGTTTTCGAACCAGCTGATCAGATTCAAAATATTTTGCCCGGATTTAAAATCCCATTGGGATCAAAAACAGATTTTATACCACGCATCAAGTTCAAATGCGTCTCCGAGTATTTGATGTCCATGAACTCGCGTTGTACGGATCCTATTCCATGTTCACCTGAGATTGTACCTCCAAGTGAAACCGTTAATTCAAAAATTTCTCTGACACCAAGTTTCAGCTTAGAATTCCAGTCTTCATCAGACATCCCGGCTTTAATGATGTTAACATGAACATTGCCATCTCCTGCATGTCCATAACAAATGGACTGAAAGCCATACTTTGTTCCGATTTCCTTTATTCCTTGTATTAATTTAGCCAGCTCAGCCCTGGGCACTACCGTATCTTCTTCTTTATATATGGAATTTGATTTAACAGACAAGGGCATCGTCCGTCTAAGGCGCCATATCGCATCCTTTTGGGCTGCCGTGTCGGCAAAAAGTACTTCTGAACAAAAATTTTCTTCGAGAACTTCATTAATTTGATCGCATTCAGTTAAAAGTAGCTCCATATCATTTCCGTCTACTTCTATCATTAAAAAAGCATGAGCTTCCGGTTTTAAGTCGAACGGAATATGATCGTACTCCATTACCCATTCTACCGCTCGTCTCTCCATAAACTCCAGGGTAGATGGCGTTATTCCAGCTCTAAAAATAGCAGAAACAGCTTCGCAAGCTCGTTCATTACTCGGAAATGTGGCAAGCATGACCAAATTTTGGCAAGGCCGGGGAATAAGTTTCAATACTATTTTGGTTATTATCCCAAGGGTGCCCTCAGAACCAATCATCAATTGAGTCAGGTTATACCCTGAAGCATATTTTAATGTGTTTGCACCTGTCCATATGATCTCTCCATCAGGAAGCACGACTTCAAGGTTTAAAATATATTCTCTGATTGTACCATATTTAACAACTCTCGGACCTCCACTTCCATGGGCTATATTCCCTCCCATAAAACATGATCCTTTACTGGAAGGATCTACCGGATAAAGCAATCCTTTTTCTGCAACAGCATCCATGAAAATTTCGGTGATGACACCGGGTTCAATGGTTGCCTGTAAATTACGCTCATCAATTTCTAAAATTTTATCAAAGCGTTCCATAGAAATTAAAAGTCCGCCTTTGACTGGCAATGCTCCACCACTTAGTCCGGTACCCGCACCTCTGGGTGTTACAGGAATCATGTAATGATTGGCTAATTTTAAAAGAAGTGAAATCTGTTCTTTGCTGTTCGGCTTAACCACCACCTCCGGGAAAAAGACTAAATCTTCAGTTTCATCGTGGGCATATTTAGAAAGATTGTCTTTATCGATAAATACCTGTTCCGGCTCGATAATTTTTTGAATGTCTGCCAGGATGGAGTCTGTAATTCGGTTAAACTTCATATTATCTGTTGAACAAAAGTTCAATGCTTGAATTTTCAATTTCTGCACGCACAGGAGGATGCATTTTACGAATAGAAACACGAATCTCTTGGATAACCTGAAACTCTTCCCTTATCCTTCCTAAAATACAGTGCGCCACCGTTTCAATTAATTTACGGGGAATTTTCATTTCTTCGGAAGTTATTTGCAAGAGGCGTTCATAATTGACGGTATTTGAAATATCGTCATGACCGGAGTCATGCACTTCCAACAAGGTATCAATGTCGACAATAAACTCAGTGCCCAGGACTTGTTCTTCCGGGTAAAACCCATGATATGAAAAAAAACGAACCCCATTTAAACTAACTTTTTGCTTGATTAGTCCCATTCTACAAAAATAGCTTAATTAAAATTTACTCTTTAGCTTTTCATGTAAAATATTACAGCCTGATTAATTATTTTTATTAAATTAATAATACCTAATTTCGAGAAACTATTATTTAAGATTAGTTCAATACCTGTAAGTATGAAAAGATTCATTTTAATCCTTGTCATTTTAATCGCAAATAATGCCACTGGTTCTGCACAGCAGAAGGCAAATCCAAAAGATACTGAAGCTTGGACACCAGTTCCCAAGATTGTCCAGGCACCAAAAAATGCGCTATCAGCACCTGATGATGCAATCATATTGTTTGGCGGTGATCATATGGACCAATGGCTTACCGCAAAAGATCAAAGTCCGGCGAAATGGACAGTTGCCAATGGAGAATTCACCGTCAAAAAGGGAACAGGTAACATACAAACTAAAAGATCATTTCTAAACTATCAGATGCATATCGAATGGAAAATTCCGACAAATATTACAGGCTCCGGACAAGCAAGAGGCAACAGTGGAGTATTTTTAGGATCCACCGGAAATGGTGATGAAGGCTATGAATTGCAGGTTCTCGATTCCTACACGAATACCACTTACAGCAATGGTCAGGCAGGCAGCATTTACAAACAGTTTATCCCATTAGTAAATGCGTCAAGAAAGCCTGGAGAATGGCAATCTTATGATATCATTTGGACCGCTCCAACTTTTTATGAAAATGGCACTTTGAAATCTGCCGCAAGGGTCACGGTCTTACATAATGGCCTTTTAATCCAGAATAACATTGAACTTCGGGGAGAAACTGTTTACACAGGTCCCCCATTCTATAAAAAACACGGTCCATTACCAATTAAATTACAAGACCACGGTGATCCAAGTGAACCAATAAGTTTTCGTAATATCTGGATAAGAGAATTATAGCTCTGCCAAATAAAAGTCGTCAAACGGTATTTTCGGGCAATTTCTTTTATCCCACTTGTAGGCATGGATTTTAATTTCTTAGGACTAACAGGGAGAAAATTTAATAATTACCAATTTTTGGCTTAAATATTGATCACTTGAATTCAGTAATTTCGGGTATGAAAAATCATTTGCTTCCCTTTTGTTTAGTTGCAGCTGTTTTTCTTTCAAGCGCTTGTGCTGTCAATCCGGTAACAGGAAAAAAGCAGATTTTGTTAATAACTGAAGCTCAAGAAATTGCAATGGGTGCTACTGCAGATGCTCAAATTATTGCCGAGTATGGTTTGTATGAGAATAAAATCCTGCAGGGATTTATCACCCAAAAGGGTAAAGAAATGGCTGCCATATCTCACCGCCCTGACCTTAAATATGAATTTAAAATCGTTGATTCGGAAGTTTTAAATGCGTTTGCAGTTCCCGGCGGTTATGTTTATTTCACCAGAGGAATCATGGCTCATTTTAATAATGAAGCAGAGTTTGCCGGGGTTTTAGGCCATGAAATTGGACATATAACCGCAAGGCATTCAGTTTCACAACTAAGTAAGGCTATTCTCGGACAAGTTGGATTGCTGGGAAGCATGATTTTGGTTCCACAGCTCACAGAATTTGCAGAACCTCTTACTCAGGGCTTAAGTTTATTATTCCTAAAATTCGGACGTGATGCTGAACGCCAATCTGATGAGTTGGGCGTTGAATATTCAACAAGGATTGGCTATGAAGCAAAAGAAATGGCCGGTTTTTTCAAAACACTTGAAAGGCAAAGGTCAGGGACAGAAGGTGCAGAGCTACCTGATTTCATGTCTACACATCCCAATCCCGGCGACCGAAATGTGGCAGTCAGTAAATTGTCCGTTGAATGGAAGAAAAAGCTAAATTTAATTGATCCAAAGGTTAACCGTGATAGTTATTTGAGGAAGATTGAAGGTTTGATTTATGGTGAAGATCCAAAACAAGGATTTCTTGAAAACGACATTTTCTATCATCCCGAACTTAAATTTCAATTTCCGATACCCAAAGGTTGGAATTATCAAAATACACCCCAAAAAGTACAATTTGCTCCAAAAGATGGCAAGGCCCTAATGATAATGAGCTTAGCCAGTGGTAATTCACTTCAGGAAGCCGCAGATCATCTGGTTAAGAAAAATAATCTTCGCGTTATTGAATCAAAACAGATTACCGTCAATGGTTTAAATGCCATCGCCATGACTGCGAATGTCAAAGCAGATACCCGGCAACAATTATCTACTACGAGAACATTATCATACCTGATTCAATTTAATACTAATATATACCTACTCATTGGGGCTAGTTCGGTGAATGACTTTAACCATTATGCTGATTATTTTCTTCTATCAATGAGTAATTTCAGGGAGCTGAAAGATACTGCAAAACTTAATAAACAAGCGGACCGAATCAGGATTAAAACAGTCAAACAAACCGGAACCCTTAAGCAGGCTCTTATCAGTTACAACATGCCCGAGAACAAACTAGAAGAACTTTCTCTTCTAAATGGCATGCAGCCAGCTGACACGGTCTTGGCAGGATCACTTATAAAAATTCTGGGGAAGTGATGTAAAAACCTATAATCTTGCAAAAGATTTAATGGTATCATGAAATAATTATGAGCCCAATTTACAGGGATAATGAATAAATTCCTGAGTGAATCGGGAAGTTTTATTGGTTTTAATCTTGATTCCTTGGCGTTTAATTTCTGAACTTATCCTTTCCGAATTCTTCGCTAGTTTCGCTTTCCTTAGCCAATCGGTATTTTATTCTAACCAAGATTCGGAAATCAAACCGGAATTGGCTATTTAACCTGAGTTCGATATATGAAAGGTAAAGAAATACCCATATCAGGGTTCTCATGCCGCTGCGGAGGCGTATGATTTGATTTTGGAAAGCAATACCTGCGTGTTATCGCTTCCTTTGGTCCTTTCCTCCGGAGTATTTCCGGCAAGAAGTACTACTTGATTTCATATGATTCGTAGCCGGAAGATACCTCCTTCGGTAAGGTTTAGTTTACCCGCTGCTGTTTTTCATCGGGAGGGGTAGTCCGGTAATAGAACCCCAAACCCTTTTAAGCAAACCCGGGCAGCAATGGTAAATCTCAGCGCTAATCCGGAAACTTTAGAAAGATAATTTTTATTGTTGATCGATGGCATGATAAACCAGTAATTCGGACAGTGTAAGAAAATTGTCGGTAAAAAACCTTTCTATTTGACTTATTAATTAAGCAAATGAGAACCGATTTACGTAGTT
>VGGW01000113.1 GCA_016868395.1 Bacteroidota bacterium
TGATGCGATTGTACCCACATGGGCCTATATGTTACTTGCAAACAAAATAGCGCCCTTTGCCGAAACAGTCGTATTTGGTGACCTTGAAGTCCTTGAGACGCTGCTTTTCGATCGTAAATTGAATCAGTTGGATCTTGAGAAATACAGAGATCAACGGGTAGTAATTAAAGGTTGTGGTGACATTCCTATACCTGGTTCTGCTTACATTGAACTTACCGTCAAATTGACCAAAATCGCTCAAAGTATCATGTATGGTGAACCCTGTTCTACCGTGCCGATTTTCAAGCGGAAGTCATGATTCGTCGGTTAATGCAATAGTAATTGCGGCAAAATACGCGTGTTGTTTCGATTGTTCCGGACTTCCTCTCATGTCATCCCGGACTTGATCCGGGGAACTCAATTTTACAATACAGACCAAATGTTTAAAAAGCTTGTTTTATTTCTTCTGGTCTTTTCAACTTCCCCAATATTTGCGCAAGGCCTAGAGCATATTAAGGAAGCGGTGTTTCAAGCAGGTGAAACTCTGAATTACAGACTTCGGTATGGTTTTATCACAGCCGCTGAAGCCTCGATTAAGGTACTGGATACTAATATTAAATTTGATAATCGGCCTGTTTTTCACTTAGTCGCAGAAGGTCGTACAGCCGGATCCTTTAACGTATTTTACAAGGTGAGAAATCGATACGACTCCTACATTGACAAAGCAAGTTTAAGTCCATACCTATACACAGAGAATATTCGTGAAGCAAATTATCGTCGCAGCGACAAGGCGAGATTTTATCAGGATGAAAGGAAAGTAGTATCAAATAAAGGTAATTTTACCGGGGTCGGCCGGACCTTTGACGTACTTTCTGCCTATTTTTTTGCCAGAAGTCTGGATGTTTCAAGCCTAAAACCGGGGGATAAGTTCAGTTTGGATTATTTTCTTAGCGATGGAATAAATAAATTGGATATTGAGTTTGTAGGTAGGGAAAGTATAAAAACAGCACTTGGAACAATGAATTGTATTAAATTTAGTCCATCCATACAGCCCGGCCGCATTTTCAGAAAAGACAGTAAATTATACCTTTGGATTACAGATGATGCTAACCGAATTCCGGTGAAGGCAAATGTGGAGATTTTGGTTGGCTCCGTGACCCTCGACCTTGTGGCTGCGAGTGGATTAAAGTATCCGCTGGGCTTAATTTTAGATTAGTTATGATTGAAGTTAAAGGCACTCTCGTTCATGAGGACGTGGTCAATGAAAATTTCGTTTGCAATCTTAATAAGTGCAAAGGCATATGTTGCATTGAAGGAGATTCTGGGGCTCCGCTGGAGCGCAATGAACTGGCTGTTCTGGATGAGATTTATCCATTGGTTAAACCATTCATGACCGAAAAGGGAATTGCAGTAATTGAAGAGTATGGTACCTATGTAAAGGATTTTGAGGGGGATTATACAACCCCTTGCGTAGATACCAATAAGGAGTGTGCCTATGTTATTATGGAGAATGGTATTCACAAATGCGCCATTGAAAAAGCCTGGGAACACGGTAAAATTTCCTGGAAGAAGCCAATTTCATGCCACCTCTATCCGATTCGAATTACCAACTACCCCGAGTTTGATGTACTTCATTACGACCGGTGGAGCATCTGTAGTGCTGCATGCGCCTTTGGAAAAGAACTGAAAGTTTCAGTTTATGAATTTTTGAAAGAGCCGCTTATTCGTAAGTATGGTGCTGAATGGTATGCTGAGCTGGTTACAAAGGCAAACAAATTATAAATACTTTCCTTATTTTTAACAACTGACATAAATAAATTGATACCTAAAGAAACCGTCGACAAGATTATTGAAGCATCCCGTATTGAGGAGGTTGTGGGCGACTTTGTATCTTTAAAGCGGCGTGGTACCAGTATGATTGGCCTTTGCCCTTTTCATAATGAAAAGACCCCCTCTTTTCATGTTTCGGTTGGGAAAGGAATTTTTAAGTGCTTCGGCTGTGGTAAAGGTGGCGATTCTGTACGTTTCATCATGGATCACGAAAAAGCTAACTATCCGGAAGCGCTTCGTTATCTGGCCAATAAATACAGTATTGAAATTGCTGAGGTAGAAAATACCCCAAAAGAGCAAGCGGTTAATGATCGCCGTGAGAGTTTGTACATCGTTTCAGCCTGGGCAGCCAACTATTTCAAACAACAGATGCATGAGACCGATGAGGGTAAAAGTATCGGACTCAGTTATTTTAAGGAACGCGGTTTCAGGGATGATATCATCCATAAGTTTGAGCTGGGGTATTCACCGGATGTATGGGATGCCCTCACTCAAGGTGCCATTTCTGAGGGGTATAAGATTGATTTTCTGGAAGAAACCGGACTAACAATCCGTAAGGAAAATGAAAAGTTATACGACCGTTTTCGTGGCAGGGTCATGTTTCCAATCCATAGTTTTACCGGCAGGGTTATAGGTTTCGGAGGAAGGACTTTGAAAACAGACAAAGCCATTCCAAAATATGTTAACTCTCCTGAAAGCGATATCTATCATAAATCGAATGTGCTCTATGGATTGTTCTTCGCCAAGAAATCCATGCGGGATGAAGACAATTGCTATTTGGTTGAAGGTTATGCCGATGTATTGTCTGTCCACCAGGCCGGAATTGAAAATGTAGTGGCCTCTTCAGGTACCTCCCTGACAATTGAGCAAATCAGGATGATTGGCAGGTTTACCAAAAACATTACCATACTTTATGATGGCGATGAGGCAGGCATTAAGGCTTCATTAAGGGGCTTGGATATGATTCTGGAGGAGGGTTTGAATGTCAAGATCGTTCTTTTCCCGGATGGGGATGACCCGGATTCTTATGTTCAGAAGTTTGGAAGTGCGGCGTTTAAAAGCCATATTGAAGGAAACAAAAAAGATTTTATTCTCTTTAAAACCGGTATTCTTTTGAAAGATGCCGGGAATGACCCGATCAAAAGAGCCGGAATAATCAGAGAAGTTGTGGAGAGTATTGCTAAAATTCCTGATGGAATTAAAGCTTCTGTTTTTGTTCGCGAGTGTAGTTCCCTACTTCAGATAGAGGAGCGTGTTCTGATATCCGAACTAAATAAAATTCGGCTTGGTAGATTAAAGAAGGAAAATAACGTCAATACCTCACAGCCACCAGCTGAAAGTCGGCCGGAACCCGAATGGCCTGAGCAGGCCGGAATTGCCGAAACAGATGAAGCCCAGGAAAAAGAAATTATACGTTTATTGTTAAACTATGGACATGAGTTGGTCCGCTGGGACGAAATGACTGATACCTACATTGCCCCCTATATTATTTCTAATTTGGCTGATGTTACCTTTGAGCATCCGCTTTGCATCCAGATTATTGAAGAATACAAGAAGCAGCTGGAGAATGGACAAATTCCATCCGAGCAGGATTTTATTAAGAACGCCAATCACCAGATTGCTGATTTAGCAATATCCATGGTTTCTTCACCGTATATTTTGAGTGAAAATTGGTATGCCAAACGAAAGATTTACGTAAAGAATGAAAGTGAAAACTTGAGATCTACTATTCTTGGCGGTATTTTTCATTTGAAGAAGCGGAAGGTTGATCGCATACTTAGAAAAATCCGTGATGAGATACAAGCCGAGCAAGATGAAAATAATCAGGCTATTTTGATGCGAAGATATCTACAGGTAAAGGAGGTAGAAAAGGGGATTTCCATTTTTTTGGGTTCTGTTATCCTGAAGTGATGGCTCGGCATAATGTCTTCGGTAATCAGGGTGAATTCCTTGCAAAGAAATATCTTGAAGAACAGGGTTATGAAATACTGGATGAAAACTGGAGATTCCGGAAAGCAGAAATTGATTTGATTGCTTACAAAAATCCGATCATCATTTTCATTGAAGTTAAAGCCAGGGAAAATAACAGATTTGCTGAACCTGAAGACTTTGTCAGCAAGGCCAAACAAAAACTTTTGGCAATGGCCGCCGGTGAATACATACATCTGATGGATCATCAGAATGAAGTTCGTTTTGATATTATTACGATCCTGTTTGATAAATTTGGGGATCCGGTAATCAGGCATACAGAAGATGCATTCTGGCCCTGATATTCAGGATGCCCATAAATAAAAAGAACCATGCGATTTAAATTAATTTGTCTCTTAATTTGCAGTAGTTTATTTTTTACACATTGCACAAATGAGGTAAAACAAAGGCAAGAATCTTCTGCCTGGGTAATGCCCGAGGCCGGTACTTCAGTCAATCTCGGAGATTCGGTCAATCTGGAGCTCGAACTGAATGAAAAGGCCGACTCGGTCGTTTATTTTGCGGATGGATTAAAGTTGAAGAAGGCAGCTGATGAGAAGTTGGTAACGATACCTACACAAGATTTACCATTGGGAATCAAGGCGATAACCGCAAAGATTTATCGAGGGCAATCTGAGCCTGAAGAAATCAGCACCAATATCGTTCTTAAATCGACTCTGGTTCCGCAGAAGTATGGCTTTATTGTGCAGCAGGTTTTTAAACATGATACCAGCTCTTATACTCAGGGATTGGAATTTCATAATGGCTATTTATATGAAAGTGACGGACTTGCCGGTGAATCCAGTTTGCGAAAAACCGTTCTGAGCAGCGGCAAGGTCTTGCAACTGACCAAAGTTCGGGATGAATTGTTTGCTGAAGGAATTACCATTTTTGGGGATAAGATTTTTATGTTGACTTATCAGAATAATGTGAGTTTGGAGTATGATCTTAATTCACTGAAGCTGATCAGAGAATTCCCTTCTCAATACCAGCGGGAGGGTTGGGGTTTATGCAATGACGGTAAAGTGATTTACTGCACTGATGGAAGCAACACTATTTATGTCTTAAATAAAGATACTTACATGCAGGAAAATTCTATTGAGGTTTACGATCAGAATGGACCGGTCAGAGAACTAAATGAGCTTGAATTTATTGATGGCCGTATCTTTGCTAATATTTATAATTCCAATCGGATCGTGATGATTGATCCGGGAAATGGTCAGGTTACCGGGGAGGTAGACCTCAGCGACCTATATCCTGACGAAATCAGGCCGATGAAAGATTATGATGGTTTTGTTTTGAATGGTATCGCTTGGGATAGTAAGGGTAAACGATTGTTTGTTACCGGCAAGAAATGGGATAAATTATTTCAGATTAAGCTGGGGAAGTTAAACTAGTTACCGGTACACGTCATTCCGAAGGGGTTAGGACGAGGAATCTGTAGCCGCATGTCAGTTTTTACCGTCATTCCGAGTGAGGTACGACGAGGAATCTGTAACTGCTTGTTAGTTTTTCCCGTCATTCCGAAGGAGGTACGACGAGGAATCTGTACCTGCAGGAAGATGAATTCCCTCAAACTTAGTTTCATTCTACTCAAGTTCAACAGATTTCTCCACGCAACACTTGCCTATTAAATTGAATAATAGTACCCGAGTGTTCGAAATGACGGTTCGAGTTGTTGGAAGGCGGGTGCATCTGTTACTGCATGCCAGTGTTTTCCCGTCATTCCGAAGGAGGTACGACGAGGAATCTGTTACTGCAGGAAAATGAATTCCCTCAAACTTAGTTTCATTCTACTCAACTTGAACAGATTTCTCCACGCAACACTTGCCTATTAAATGGAGTAATAGTACCCGCGTGTTCGAAATGATGGTTGAAGTGTTCCAAAAAACGGTGGGTGGAAAGCTTTCGGCTTTCAACTTTCGGCTTTCAGCTTAATTCTCCAAGACTTATACTGATTAATCAGCCCATTAGTGGAGGCATCATGACTGAGCACCGGCTCATCATCCTCCAGCTCCGGAAGAATTCGCCCGGCCAATTGCTTGCCCAATTCAACACCCCACTGATCAAAACTGAAAATGTTCCATATGACACCCTGAGCAAATATTTTATGTTCGTAAATCGCGATGAGCGAACCCAAAGTTCGGGGGCTTATTTTTTTTATCAGAATTGAATTGCTTGGCCTGTTCCCTTCAAATACTTTAAAAGGTGCCAATTTCTCAATTTCGTTAGTTTGCATTCCTGCAGTTTTTAGTTCTGCTTCCACCTCTTCCCTGCTTTTACCATTCATTAAAGCTTCGGTTTGAGCGAAGAAGTTAGAGAGTAATAATTGATGATGATTGGCGATTGGATGATGACTTTGCGCGGGTGCAATAAAGTCGCAGGGGATCAATTTAGTTCCCTGATGGATTAGCTGATAAAATGCATGCTGACCGTTTGTGCCCGGTTCTCCCCAAATAACCGGGCCGGTTTGATAATTTATAGGGTTCCCATCCCGGTCGTTCGATTTCCCATTGCTTTCCATATCTCCCTGTTGGAAATAAGCTGCAAAACGGTGCATGTACTGGTCGTAGGGAAGAATTGCCTGACTTTCCGCTCCAAAAAAATTAGTGTACCAGATTCCAAGCAATGCAAGAGTAACCGGTATATTTTCTTTAAAATCACTGTTTTGAAAATGATTATCCGCTTCATGCGCTCCGTTCAGTAATTCTTTAAAATTGCTGAATCCTATTCCGCAGGCAATACTTAATCCGATAGCGCTCCATAACGAATAACGTCCCCCCACCCAGTCCCAGAATTCAAACATATTATCGGTATCAATTCCGAATTTGGATACGCCTTCTTGGTTTGTAGAAATGGCAACAAAATGTTTTGCAATGCCAGTTTCATTTCCCCCATTCTTTAAAAACCAGTTCCGTGCCGTGTAAGCATTGGCCATCGTTTCCTGGGTAGTAAAGGTTTTTGAAGCAATCATGAATAATGTAGTTTCAGGATTTAGATTTTTGAGCGTTTCAGCGATGTGTGAACCATCCACATTAGACACAAAATGGAGTTTTAAGTGATTACCATAGGCTTTTAAAGCTTCAGTAACCATCACCGGACCAAGATCTGAACCTCCAATACCGATATTTACAAGGTCTGTAATCGATTGACCGGTATATCCTTTCCAGTCACCGGAAATAACCTGATCTGAAAATCGTTCCATTTTTGCTAAGACCTTATGGATATCGGATAAAATATCGACGCCGTCCAACATAAAACCGGCTTTGGCGGGATTGCGTAATGCCGTATGGAGAACCGCTCTACGCTCTGTTTCATTGATTTTTTCACCCTTAAACTGTTGATTGATCGCATCTTTTAATCCACACTCCTCGGCAAGTTCAATCAAAAGTTCATGCGTTTTGGAATCTATACGATTTTTAGAATAATCGAGTAAAATATCACCAAAGCTGATTGAAAACTGTTTAAATCTGTCCTTATTTTTAAAAAGTTCCCTAAGATGTACTTTTTTAATTTGTTCAAAATGTATTAAAAGTGCTTTATAGGCCTTAGTTGAACTAAAATTGGTTCTTGGAAGCATAGGATTAAGTAATTGAATAAGGAAAAAATCAAGCTATTATTGTAAAATTAGATTTTATATCTATTAATTTGAAGTAATTTCCATCCTTACCAATTTATTATTAATGAAGAAGTTATTAAGTATTATGTTGCTAGGCTTCTGCGGCTCCCTTTCCGCCCAGACTAAAGCCGATGATGTAAAGACATTTACCTTGGATAATGGCATGAAATTTTTGGTACTTGAAGATCGTTCAATACCCAATGCCAACATGTACCTTTTTTATAAGGTTGGTTCAAGGAATGAATATCCGGGAATAACCGGTTTATCCCATTTTTTTGAGCACATGATGTTCAATGGCTCAAAAAAGTACGGACCTAAGATGTTCGATCAAACCATGGAATTTAATGGAGGTGCCAATAATGCTTACACCACCCAAAATCTTACCGTGTATACGGATTGGTTTCCGGTTAGTGCCATGGAAACTATTTTTGACCTTGAATCAGACCGTATTTCGAGTCTGAGCATTGATCCGAAGATGGTTGAAAGTGAGCGTGGCGTGGTCTTATCAGAGCGTAGTACAGGCCTTGAGAACTCGCCATGGAATATGCTGAATGATGCAGTTTACGGGACCGCTTTTCAGGAGCATTCTTATCGCTGGACAGTTATAGGTTATGAAACAGATATCAAAAACTGGACAAAGGAAGATCTTGAGCGATATTTCAAAACCTATTATGCGCCTAATAATTGTTTGGTGGTCGTATCGGGAAATGTAAAGGTAGAGGATGTTAAGCGGTTAGCAGAAAAATACATGGCACCTATTCCGGTAAGTGATCCTCCAAAGCCTGTTCATCTGGTTGAGCCTCCTCAAAGTGGCGAGCGCAGGATTATCGTTCAAAAAGAAGTACCGAGTCCCTATATGATGATTGGCTATCATACTCCCGAAGCTCAGAACAAAGATTTTTATGCTTTGAGTATTTTAAGTTCCATATTGTCGAGTGGGAATTCATCGCGTTTACACGCCGAATTAGTTGATAAGAGGCAGTTGGCCTCCATGGTGGGAACTGATTTCAGTGAAAGTTTTGATCCAAATTTGTTCATGATTTACGCATTAGCGGCCAAGGATGTTAAAGAATTGGATATTGAAAATGCCATTTATTCTGAAATAGAAAAGATTAAAAAGGATGGAATCACTGAGCAGGAACTGCAGAAGATTAAGAATCAAAAGTTGATGGAATTTTATGGACAGCTTGAAACCATTAATGGTAAGTCCAATAATATTGGAACTTATGAACTTTTTTTTGGCGACTACCGAAAGATGTTTGATGCGCCGGCTGAATTTTCAAAAGTTAGCATTGAAGATGTAAAGCGGGTAGCCAATCAATACTTCAAAAAGTCGAATCGCACGATAGGGGTTTTAAAAGCAAATGTGGAGGAATAAGAATATGAAGAACTTAAAAATGTATGCTGCACTTTTGATAATCTTCTGGATTACAGGAAGTAAAGTGATGGCTCAAAATCCGACGGATGCTTTCAAAGTACCGGATTATGAAAAGTTTATCCTGCCAAACGGATTAACAGTTTATTTAATGGAGCAGCATGAGGTTCCGGTGATCAGCTTCTCGGCAATCCTTCCTGCAGGTGCGATATACGATGGAGCAAAATCAGGATTAGCCAGCTTGACCGCTGCGGGTTTACAATATGGCACAAAGAATTTTACCAAATCAAAAATAGAAGAAGAGTTGGATTTTATTGGTGCAGGTTTGAATACGTATGCCAATAAGGAATCTGCCGGTCTTTCATCAAAGTTTGCTTCCAAAGATGCGAACAAAGTCCTTCCTATTTTGAAAGAAGTGCTGGTCGACCCTGTATTTGATCAGGAGGAGTTTGAAAAGGAACGCAAGCGTGTTCTTTCGGGCCTCGAACAGGCAAAATTAAGTCCGCGTAATGTGAT
>VGGW01000114.1 GCA_016868395.1 Bacteroidota bacterium
AGTTTAAATGATAAGAGAAATCCATGATCAAAAGGACAGATTCTAATCAATAGATTTCTCCACAACACAAATTACTGCCCTAAGAATAAAATACTACCGATGTGTTCGAAATGACGGCACCCGAGAACCCGTCATTTCGATAAGCGCCCGCATTTGTTGTGTTAAAAAGTAGTTTAAATGATAAGAGAAATCCATGATCAAAAGCACAGATTCTAATCAACAGATTTCTCCACAACACAAATTACTACCCTAAGAATAAAATACTACCGATGTGTTCGAAATGACGGCACCCGAGAACCCGTCATTTCGATGAGTGACTTCAATTGTTTTCTTAAATAATAGGTTAAATGCGAAGAGAAATCCCATGTACAAAAGCATATTATTCAACAAATCAATTAGGTTCAATTTAGAATTGCAAGTCTGCATTTCTTAAAGTATTTTTGAAAAAACTAAAATCTAAAACAATGAATTTTCCTGCTGAATTAAAATACACGAAAGATCACGAATGGGTACGCATTGAAGGTAATCAGGCTTATGTTGGTATCACTGAATTTGCACAACAAGAACTTGGCGATATTGTATATGTTGATATCAATACACTAGGTAAGGAAGTGTCTCGTGAAGATGTATTTGGGACTGTTGAAGCAGTAAAAACTGTTTCTGATTTGTTCATGCCATTGACAGGTAAAATTCTTGAAATCAATAAAAAGTTAGATGCAAAACCTGAACTTGTCAATAGCGATCCTTATGGAGACGGGTGGATGGTTAGGATTGAGCTAGCTGATCCGGGACAAGTTGACGAATTATTATCTTCAGGAGATTACAAAGTACAGATAGGGGTTTAATGCTCAAAACCATAAGATATCAATACCTCTCCATACTCTGGGCAATCTTTGTGGTTATTGTTTGTGAGATGCCACCGCCAAGCGCAGATCAATCTGACTTTACATTTTTCGAAGGATTTGATAAATTAGCTCATACCGGCTTTTTCTTTGTTCTAACCGTATTCTTGTTTTATGGGAAAATCAGACAGCAAGCCAGTTATTCTTACCGACCTCTGACCATTCTGAAAATTTTAATCATTACTTTGACCATAGGCGCAGTTATTGAACTTCTGCAGCTCAAATTGTTCACATACAGATCAGCAGAATGGTGGGACCTGTTCGCAGATATGCTAGGGGTTGGAATGGGAATTTTTAGCTATATTTTTTTACATAGAATTCGTTACAATGAAAAAATGCTTTAAAATTTCCATGCTTATGGTTTCCATCCTTGTGGGCTCTTGTTCTCTCCTAAAGAAGGATTGTAAGTGTCCTAAATTTATCCGAACGCATTCCCCTGTCGGAATATCTCAAAGACCATAATTTAACCTGAGATCGACCAAAGGCAGTTAAAAAATATCCTTAAAATGGATTTTATGATACTTCCTTCGGCAAGGTTTAGTTTACCCGCTGCTGTTTTTCATCGGGAGGGGCAGTCCGCTAATAGAACCCCAAACCCTGATTTCCAAAAGAAAGGAAGAATAATCAGGCTAAATTTAGTCCGGCCAGATGTACTATCGATCTCACATTAATTTACATTATTTTGTAAAATCAATTTTACTTATTTGGAATTAATTCAAATAAGCATTATTTTTGATTCAGATTTTAACAGGGACATGAAGCTTTCACAATTAATACCGGGGCAAACAGGCATCATCAAAGAATTTACTGATCTTGAAATGTCAGTTAAGTTAATGGAAATGGGTTGTTTGCCTGGTGAATCAATTGTAGTTGAACGATTGGCACCTCTCGGTGATCCAATTGCTATCCGGGTTTCGGGTTATCAGTTAACGCTGAGAAAAAAAGAAGCTTCTACCATAATCATGCAATAACTTTCAGGTGGACGGCGATTTAAAAATTGCATTAGTCGGCAACCCTAATTCAGGAAAATCCACACTTTTCAATGTTTTTACAGGCTTAAATCAGAAAATTGGCAATTTCCCAGGAGTTACTGTCGAGAAGAAAACGGGATATTGTAAACTAAGTGATAAGTCCACAGCCCTGATCACCGATCTTCCTGGAACCTATAGTTTTTATCCTAAAAGTAGAGATGAGCGTATAGTCCTAGATATTCTCAGCAATAGTGCTAGTCCTGACTTTCCGGACCTGATCATTTTTGTTGCAGACGCAACTAATCTTAAGCGTAATTTACTCCTTTTTTCTCAAATCGCAGATCTGAGTATTCCTGTCATAATTGCCCTGAATATGATGGATTTAGCAGATCGCTCAGGAATTGAAATTGCTGTTGACGAGCTTGCATTGAAACTTGGAGTTCGGGTTATTCCTGTATCTGCAAGGAAAAATGAGGGAATTGATATTCTGAAACAGGCCATTCTGGATAATAGTTCGGTCCCATTACAATTGCCTTCCATTGAAGTGGAAAGCATTGCACCTGAACTGATTAAAAAAATTCAGACTGAGCTGAATATTGATAAGCCCTATACTGCTTTACAAATTGCACATCAATACGAGTACTTAGCATTTCTTTCTGAGGAAGAAAAACAACGCGTCAGCTCGCTTAACCGGGAGTTTAATTTTCACTCCCAAAAAGCACAGGCCTCAGAAACCATTGCACGATATAATTTTATTAATGACGTACTTTTCGATACCGTGAAAGTACATTCTGATCCTAAAAAGGAAACCATGAGTAACCGAATTGATAAGATTCTTACCCATCAAATATTTGGTTTTGTGATTTTCTTTGCCATCCTATTTATGATATTTCAGGCAATATTTTCCTGGTCTGAATATCCGATGGCGCTTATAGAGGACTTGTTTCTTTGGTTAATAGAAACGAGTTTCCGGGTACTGCCTTCCGGAGTATTTACTAATTTACTCGTCAATGGGGTGTTGGCAGGATTAAGCGGGGTTGTAATTTTTATCCCGCAAATTGCCATTTTATTTGCTTTTATCTCCGTTCTGGAAGATACCGGATACATGTCGAGAGTTTCTTTCATGATGGACAAAATCATGAGAAAGGTAGGACTTAGCGGTAAATCAATCGTTCCCTTAATCGGTGGATTTGCCTGTGCAGTACCTTCAATCATGAGCGCCCGAAATATTGAGAGTTGGAAAGACCGTATGATTACCATTATGGTAACTCCATTGATCGCTTGCTCTGCCCGTCTTCCTGTTTATACCTTATTAATTTCACTTGTTGTACCTAACAAGCGACTTGGGGGCTTCATAAATATGCAGGGATTGGCTTTGATGTCCTTATATCTGCTTAGTATTTTGAGCGCAATTTTGGTTGCATGGCTTATGAAGTACCTGATTAAAGCCCGTGAACGGGGTTACTTCATTATGGAGCTTCCGGTATATCGAATGCCACGTTGGAATAATGTCCTTTTAACGATGTACATGAGCGTAAAGATATTTGTCTTCGAGGCCGGAAAGGTTATTATTGCAGTATCCATTGTATTGTGGGTGCTATCCTCCTATGGCCCGGCAGATCGTTTCGACCAAATTGAAAGAAAATACCATGAGTTATCCCTGAAGAAACAGTATTCACAAAATGAAAGCGACCTACTTATTGCTTCCGAAAAACTTGAAAACTCTTATGCTGGAATTTTAGGTAAATCCATCGAGCCTATAATCAGACCGCTCGGATTCGATTGGAAAATCGGTATCGCTTTGATTACCTCGTTTGTAGCCAGGGAAGTATTTGTGGGAACAATGGCCACTATCTATAGCGTAGAGGGAGATGATTCCCACCTGGAATCTGTGCGTGAGAAAATGGCATCTGCCCGAAGTCCGGAAACAGGCTTAACCGTATTTACTCCTGCTGTTGCCTTTTCTTTGATGATGTTTTATGCCTTTTCTATGCAATGCATCAGTACAATTGCGGTAGTCTACCGCGAAACTAAAGGCTGGAGATGGCCATTAATCCAAATTGTTTACATGACTACTTTGGCTTATCTTGCCAGTCTGTTTGTATATCAGCTTCTGAAATAAAATTGGATAAGATAGCAGTACTGAATAATTACCTTCCACCTGGTGCGGCGCCTGTTATTGCGCGATGGATAGATTATTTTGAATGTGAGTTTAAAATCTCCCGAAACCGGAGCACCAAGCACGGCGATTATCGGCACCCTTTTAAAAATGCCGGACACCGGATCTCGGTTAATTATAACCTAAATCCCTATGCTTTCCTGATTGCTACAGTTCATGAGTTTGCCCATTTGCTAACCTGGAATGAGTATAAACGCAAGGCAAAGCCCCATGGGCAAGAATGGAAAAACAATTTCAAACGCATGATGAAGCCTTTCTTTGAGCAATCCACTTTTCCTCCGGATATTAACCATGCCATCCAGAATTACCTCGAAAATCCTGCTGCCTCAAGTTGTGTGGATCTCAAACTTTATCGCGTTCTGAAACAATATGACCATAAGCCAGATCACATTGTTTGTGTAGAAAAACTTCCGGTTAAAACTCTTTTTTCTCTACCTGATGGTCGGATTTTCAGAAAGGAATCATTGATTAGAAAGCGGTATCGCTGTGTTGAAGTAAAAACCGGATCTGTTTATTTGTTTAATGCGCTGGCTGAGGTGAGGATTATTGAGAACTAAGCTGCCGAATGGTTGAACTCGTAATCTAAGAAGATTAAATTATTTATGCCCATGAATTTCACTATAGTTATTTTGATGCTTCAAATCAAAAGGTGAATCTTCGAAACCCTTTCAAACTATATTTTAAGTTGAACCAGAAATATTATTGGATAAAACCGCATAGAACCATAGCTTTTTATAGCTTCTAAGCCACATGTTAGACACACATAAATTGAAGCGAAGCTTCAATTTATGTGATTTAGAATCAATGTGTCCTCTAAAGTATAATAAAAGCGAAACGATGTTGTTAAAGCATAATTATAAGGATGGTTTGATATCGACCTCACCTTACTTTATGAAATTTTCTGCTTAAGCCGTGGCTCTAATCTCGAAAAGAGGGACCATGTTAACTTCGATTACCTGCCCCAACCAAACAGCCGACAGGAATGGGAGTATTCTTTAATTTTATCAACCCTTGTGCCATGCTTTTTTCCTGTCCCGGACTAACCTATGTTGTGTAAAAAAATATAATATACGCTCCCGGTTTAAAGAAAATTACTTATTATAGACAAATATTAGCGCTTGATAAATTTAACCTACCCTGATGGCGAGGAGAGTTAATGTTTAAAATGATAAACCGGAAGAGAGGTGTCTAATCAGGTGTTATTGAATCAATAAAAAATTAATAGAATTAAATAAATGAATAGAAGAGAAGCAGTCCGGAGAGCTACCTTTTTATTAGGTGGGGCAATTACTTTTTCAGGATTTGGTGCTTTTGCAGATGTACTTAGCCCAATAAATGAGCCTGGTGATTTTAATTTCACATCAATAACTGCTCAGGAAGTCTTAATTGCAGAAATTGCCGACACCATTATACCGGATTCAAAAGGAGTGCCAGGTGCCAAAGCTGCTGGACTTGGCCCTTTTATAGTGATGATGATGCAGGATTGTTATACTGCAGATATTCAAAAGCATTTTGCAGAGGGATTAATGAAAGTGGATGAAGTTTCAAAAGGAAAATATAATAAATCATTCATTTCATTAACTCTTAAGGAGCGGGAAGAGATCTTTAAGATATTTAAGGCTGAAGCTCAGGCGCAAATTAAAGCTGGATCCACACCTTCACACTTCTTCCAGCTTTTTTATGAACTCACCTGCCTGGGTTATTATACTTCGGAAATTGGGGCTACACAAGCGTTACGTTATGTCCATATTCCGGGCAGATATGAGGCATGTATTCCTTTGCAACTCGGACAAAAAGCATGGGCAACCTAATTATTTATAGAATATTGAATAAGAAAGATGAATATTAATTTAAAAGCAGAGAAACAGAATACCTATGATGCCATTGTAGTTGGATCAGGTATCAGTGGTGGTTGGGCTGCAAAGGAATTGACAGAAAAGGGATTAAAAGTTTTGATGTTAGAACGTGGCCGCAATGTAGAACACGTAAAAGACTATGATACTGCTTTATTGAAACCCTGGGAATTTAAACACCGGGGAAGAATTACACCTGAAGAACGCAGCCGCCATTTGGTGCAAACCCGGGGTGGACAATACAGTGAATTTAATGCAAAGTTTTGGGTTGATGATGTAGATTGTCCATATACCGAAGTGAAGCGGTTTGACTGGTATCGCGGCTATCATGTGGGCGGAAGATCCATTACCTGGGGCCGGGGATGTTTGCGTCTGAGTGAAATGGATTTTTCAGCGAATGCAAAGGATGGTTACGGGGTAGATTGGCCAGTACGATATAAGGATTTAGCACCTTGGTATGATTATGTAGAGCGTTTTGCCGGAATCAGCGGACAAAATGAGGGGCTGGCACAATTGCCGGATGGTATATTCCTTCCTCCATTTGAAATGAATTGTGTTGAGAAGGCGGTGAAGGAGCGTATCGAAAAACATTACAACAAGGAGCGGATGATGACTGTTTACCGCATGGCTAATCTCACTGTACCGCATCAGGGCAGAGGCACGTGTCAAAACAGAAGTTTATGCAATCGCGGTTGCCCTTTTGGAGCCTATTTCAGCACGCAATCGGCCACCTTACCCGCAGCGATGGCTACCGGAAACCTGACACTTCGGCCTTATTCTATCGTTAGTGAGGTGCTTTACGATAAAGAAACCCGGAAAGCAAAGGGTGTCATGGTGATTGATTCGAAGACCAATGAACATATCGAGTATTCTGCAAAAATTATCTTCATGAATGCTTCAACACTGGGAACGACACAAATCTTGTTAAATTCAACCTCAGAAACCTTCCCGGATGGATTGGGAAATAGTAGTGGTCATTTGGGGCATAATCTAATGGATCATCATTTTCAGGTTGGAGCCTCAGGTCGGGCAGAGGGATTTGATGATAAGTATTATTACGGCCGTCGTCCAATAGGAATCTACATTCCACGCTACCGTAACCTGGGAGATAAACCTGAAAGGGATTACTTGCGTGGCTTCCACTATGGAGGAAGCGCAAGCCGTACCGGGTGGCAGCGAGCGATTCCGGAAATGGGTTTTGGTCAGGATTTTAAGGAAGAAACTACGGAACCGGGTCCATGGATTATGGGACTAGGATCGTTTGGTGAACATCTACCCGAATATAAAAACCGTGCTTTCCTGGATAGAACTAAAAAAGATAAATGGGGACTTCCATTGCTTGCTGTGGATTGTGAGTTTGGTGAAAATGAGCGAAAAATGCGTATCGACATGAAAAACGATGCAGCAGAAATTCTGGAAGCTGCAGGCATGAAGGATATTCAGGCTTTTGACAGACCAGCCATTCCAGGAATGGCAATCCATGAAATGGGTACGGCCCGCATGGGACATGATCCTAAAACTTCAGTGCTCAATAAATGGAATCAGATGCATGATGTAAAGAATGTATTCGTCACCGATGGGGCATTCATGACTTCAAACGCATGTCAGAATCCATCATTAACTTATATGGCATTCACCGCACGTGCTTGTGATTATGCTGTAAATGAATTAAAGAAAAGGAATTTGTAAGATAACGCTGACAGGGTTCTAAACCCTGTCAGCGTTTATTCCGCAAGGGCTTGTGGCTATTCGTTAAGTGAATTAAAGAAAGGGAATTTGTAAGAAAACACAGGAAGGTTTTTTTAACCAAATAGATACATAGTCCTTTTTTAATACATAAATGCTAAACCTATTGTTTCTATGTGGTTAACAATATAACCATGAAAAAATTGGAGAAACAATACACTAAAACCATAAATTGAAAAATATCTAATATGTCAAATCAAGTTGAACCAGTACGTATCCTAGTCCTGGGCTGTGGAAACATGGGCGCTTCTCATGCCATTGCTTATCATAATAATCCTGGATTTGAAGTGGTCGGACTAGTATCCCGTGGGAAATCCAAGGAAGTATTGAATGCTAGAATGGGGAACAAATATCCTTTATTCAACGATATGGATGAGGCTATGGAAGCTACAAAACCCGATGCTGTTTGTATTTCTACCTATCCGGATACGCATGAGAAATATGCTATTCAGGCCTTTGAAGCCGGTTGTCATGTTTTCATTGAAAAGCCGCTTGCCGATACTGTTCAAGGTGCAGAGCGTGTCATTGCAGCAGCGAGGAAAGCTAATAAAAAACTTGTGGTTGGTTATATTCTCCGCCATCATCCTTCATGGGAAAAGTTCATTGAACTCACTGCCGAATTAGGTAAACCATTGGTTATGAGAATGAATTTAAATCAGCAAAGTGACGGAGCGATGTGGACCCTGCATCGCAACCTGATGAGTACCCTCAGTCCGATTGTCGATTGTGGAGTTCATTATATCGATGTAATGTGTCAAATGACGCGTTCCAAACCGGTTCAGGTCTATGCTATCGGGGCAAGATTGACTGAAGATATTCCGGCAGAGAATTACAATTATGGGCAGCTTCAAATCCGTTTTGAAGATGGTTCAGTGGGATGGTATGAAGCAGGCTGGGGCCCTATGGTCAGTGAAACGGCCTATTTTGTTAAAGATGTATTCGGTCCGAAAGGTTCTGTATCCATTGTTGCAAAAAATGCCGGTGGTGCTGGTAAATCAGCTTCCATTGAATCTCATTCCAAAACCGAATCGATACTTTTTCATCATGCAGATCTTGACAAGAACGAAAGGTTTGCAAAAGAAGATATGGTGATTAATCTGGAAGATGAGCCTGATCATCAGGAACTGTGTAATCGGGAGCAAAGATATTTTCTTAAATCAATTGTTGAAGACCTCGATCTAACAGCTCATGGTGAGGATGCGGTGAATAGTTTACGGATTGCTTTTGCATGTGATGAATCCGTAAAAACGGGTAAGGTAGTTCCCCTATATTAATTCAAATCACATAATAAATAGAATAATCAATAATTATTTATAGTAAATATTATGTCAATTAAAACAAATGAAATTCCGGTAGGAGTTATTGGTCTGGGCCTGATGGGTTGTAGTATCACCACTTGTCTTCTGATTGCCGGTCATCCGGTTATTGCTATCGCTCCTGTCAGCATCGACATGACCACCGCCGAATCGCGCATCCGTAAACATTTTGTAAAGGCAAAGGAAGAAGGTATGGTGACCGAAGATCCTAGTTTCTACTTTAAAAATTTGCTTATTACAGAAGATTATGGAGCCTTAAAACCATGCAAAATAGCTATAGAATGTA
>VGGW01000115.1 GCA_016868395.1 Bacteroidota bacterium
TACCTTCAAGGAATTCAAGTAACTTTTTATTATTTTCTGATTGCAGGATTCATCTTCGCCATGATTGACGGCGCAATCGGTATGTCTTATGGGGTTACTTCCACCACTTTTTCTTTATCGATGGGTATTCCACCTGCATCAGCAAGTACCGCGGTACATGTTTCAGAGATTTTGAGTAATGGAATTGCCGGGTGGATGCATTTCAGAATGAAAAATGTGAACATGCGTTTATTTTGGTTATTGCTGATACCGGGGGTAATTGGAGCCGTAATCGGCGCAGTCTTACTTTCATCATTTGAACATTACAGTTACATCACTAAGCCCATAGTTTCAGTTTATACTTTAACTCTTGGCCTGTTGATCCTTTCCAAAGCGACTAATTATAACCATAAAAAAGTTGGAGCTAAAATTAAAAATATTCGGTTTTTAGGTTTTGGAGGAGGATTTATTGATGCAGTTGGAGGTGGAGGATGGGGTTCAATTGTTTTGTCGTCGCTGATCGCAGGTGGCCGAAATGCTCGCTATGCCCTTGGAACGGTTAAGCTTTCCAGATTCTTCATTGCATTGATGAGTTCGCTGGCATTTATCACCATGCTCAATAATGTTTATTGGAATGCTGTTTTAGGGCTGGTTATCGGGAGTGCGATTGCATCGCCAATTGCCGCTCGCTTGTCCAATAAAATTTCGGTTAAAGCAATCATGATAGCGGTTGCTATCCTTGTTATTTTGGTGAGTCTTAAAACAATTATTACTACCCTGATTAATTTTATTTAATTGAGTATTTTTGCCGAAATCCCAGAGAATAATGAAAGAAAAATCCAAACTCATTCGTACACAAGCAACACGTTCTTCCAACAGGGAACATTCGGTGCCCTTGTATCTTACTTCAAGTTTTGTGTTTGATAATGCAGAGCATGGAAGGGCGATGTTTGCCGATGAAATAGAAGGGAACATTTATTCTCGGTATTCTAATCCAAATACCACGGAGTTCATAGACAAAGTGCGTGATTTTGAAGGTGCAGAGGCAGGATTAGCTTTTTCTTCAGGGATGGCAGCAGTATTTGCATCGATAGCCGGATTGCTGCGTAGTGGAGACCATATTGTCGCTTTTCGTTCAATATTTGGCTCCACGCATCAATTGTTTACTCAATTATTGCCTCGCTGGGGTATTACAACCACCTATGTTGATGCCTCCAAACCAGAAGATTTTGAACCAGCTTTGCGCCCTGAAACTAAAATGGTTTTTCTGGAAACACCATCTAATCCCGGACTTGAGTTGGTTGATTTGGAATGGTTGGGGCGATTAAAGCAAAAACATCGGTTTATTTTAAATGTAGATAATTGTTTTGCAACACCATATTTGCAAAAGCCCATTCAATTCGGTGCGGATCTGGTCAGTCACTCGGCAACCAAATACATGGACGGGCAAGGTAGAGTTTTAGGCGGAGTAGTAGTTGGCCGTGAGGACCTTTTAAAGGAATTGATGTTTTTTATCCGTCATACGGGTCCCGCCATGTCAGCCTTTAATGCATGGACCCTTTCTAAAAGTCTTGAAACCCTTCCGGTAAGAATGGATAGGCATTGTAGCAATGCGCTAAAGGTCGCAGAAGCCCTTGAACAACATCCCGAAATAGAGGTAGTGCGCTATCCTCACCTGCCATCCCATCCACAATATGAACTGGCTAAGCGCCAGATGACTCAGGGTGGGGGAATAGTTACTTTTATAGTAAAAGGAGGATTTGAAAGAGGTAAAAGGTTCATGGATGCATTGAAAATGATTTTACTCTCACCCAATCTTGGGGATACCCGCTCAATTGCAACTCACCCTGCCTCTACAACCCATTCTAAATTAAGTGATGCGGAGCGTGCTCAAATAGGAATTTTCCCGGGTAGCATCAGGATTTCTGTTGGCTTGGAGGATATCGACGATATACTGGAAGATTTAACACAAGCACTCGATCACTCAAAAATTTAAGGTATCATGAATAGCCCAGAAAAAATTCTTTCCGAAATTAAAGGCTTGAGTATTGAGCAATCGCTGCAATATTTAATAAAGACCTTCCCAGGAAAAGTAATTTTTTCAACGAGTTTTGGGTGGGAAGATCAAGTTATTTCTGATATAATATTTCGAAATAACTTTCCGATAAAGGTATTTACACTAGAGACAGGAAGGTTATTCCCGGAGACTTATTATGTCTGGAGTCGTACTCTTGAGAGGTATGGGAAGCCTATACAGGCATATTATCCGAATACGGCAGCAGTTGAGCATTTAGTCGGTTCGAAAGGACCCAGCAGTTTTTATGAATCTGTTGAGAATCGTAAAGAATGTTGCGCAATAAGAAAAATCGAGCCTTTAAAACGTGCACTTTCAGGAAATGCATGCTGGATAACCGGAATACGCGCCGAACAATCACAGAACCGGGAAGATATGGAACCAATAGAATGGGACGAAGCTAATCAGATTATAAAGTTTCATCCTATTTTCAATTGGGCCCTAGATCAAGTCAAGGCTTACATCCACCAAAACAATATTCCGTATAATCCATTGCATGATCAAGGTTTTCCAAGTATCGGTTGTGCGCCATGCACGCGGGCAGTAAAAGAAGGTGAAGATTTCAGAGCCGGTCGCTGGTGGTGGGAAGATCAGGATAAAAAAGAATGTGGTTTGCATTCTTCTTGATGATAGCGAAATAAATAATTCAGCATGAGTATACGATTTTTTTAAGTGAATATGAATACACAGGATACAACCTATTTAGACCAGCTGGAAGCCGAAGCAATTTATATATTGCGTGAGGTTGCCGGTCAGTTTGAAAAACCGGCCTTATTATTTTCTGGTGGGAAAGACTCCATAACACTTGTCAGACTTGCCGAAAAAGCATTCAGACCCGGAAAATTTCCTTTTCCGCTCGTACATATAGATACAGGACATAATTTTCCTGAAACAATCAGCTATCGTGATGAAATGATGGCGAGAATCGGGGAGAAATTAATGGTTGGCTATGTCCAAGATTCAATAGATCAAGGAAAAGTAATAGAGCAAACCGGCAAAAATGCCAGCAGAAATGCGCTTCAAACGGTCACTTTGCTGGATACCATAGCAGAGAACAAATTTGATGCCTGTATAGGCGGTGCTCGCAGAGATGAGGAAAAGGCCCGTGCTAAAGAAAGAATATTTTCGGTGCGTGATGAATTTGGACAATGGGAACCTAAGCGCCAGCGGCCAGAACTCTGGAATATTTACAATGGTAAAATTCACAAAGGAGAAAATGTTAGGGTATTTCCGATTAGTAATTGGACAGAGCTTGACGTTTGGAATTATATCCGTAGAGAAAATATTGATTTGCCTTCTATCTATTTCGCGCATGAGCGGGAGGTGATTTCTCGGAACGGACAGTTGATGGCAGCTGCAGAATGTTTAAATATGGATCATGAGGATCATGTTGTACGTAGAAATGTTCGTTTTAGAACGGTTGGTGATATGACTTGTACGGCCGCGGTGGAGTCTGATGCAGATCAGATCGATGACATCATTGAAGAAATCAGGTTTTCAAAAATTAGTGAACGAGGCGCAAGGATGGATGATAAAGTGTCTGAAGCCGCAATGGAAGACCGCAAGAAGGGGGGATATTTTTAATATGGATTTACTAAAATTTTTTACTGCCGGAAGTGTTGACGATGGAAAGAGTACATTAATCGGCCGACTTCTTTATGATACGGAGTCCATCTTAGCAGATCAGCTTGAGGCCTTGCAACAATCTAATCGTAAAAATGACGATGGCACCATTGACCTGGCCATTTTGACCGATGGATTAAAAGCAGAGCGTGAGCAGGGCATTACGATCGATGTAGCTTATAAATATTTTCAAACGGCCAAGCGTAAGTTTATTATTGCGGATACTCCGGGGCATATCCAATACACCCGAAATATGGTTACGGGAGCTTCTAATTCCGATCTGGCCATTATTCTGGTGGATGCCCGCAATGGTGTGGTGGAACAAACAATCAGACATTCTTTCCTGGTTTCTCTTCTTGAACTTAAGCATGTAGTGGTTTGTATCAATAAAATGGATATGGTTGGATACAGCGAGGATGTTTTCAATTCCATCAGACAAGCTTATTCCGGTATTGCGGATAAATTAAGGCTTAAGGAAGTAACTTATATTCCGGTGAGTGCATTGAAGGGTGACAATATTGTTAATAAGTCTGAACGGATTTCTTGGTATCATGGAAAAAGCTTGCTCAATCATCTTGAAAGTACTGAAGTCAATGAAGCAGTTATGTCACATCAGGCCCGTATGCCTGTGCAATGGGTAATCAGGCCGCAAACGGAAGAGCTTCATGACTATCGCGGGTATGCAGGCCGAATATTAAGCGGGAGTTTTCACTTAAATGATAAAATAACTGTTCTGCCTTCCGGAATTCGTTCGGAGATCAGCAAAATTGAATCCAATTTCACGGAGCAAGAGGATGCAAAATCCGGAATGTCGGTCATACTGCATCTGAAAGATAATATTGATATAGGTCGAGGTGACCTCTTGGTTAACTCCTCTCATGAACCTTTAGTATCCCAAGAGATTGAAGCAGACTTGTGCTGGATGGATACCCGACCACTGGATACATCGATCATGTACCTAATTCAGCATAACAGTAAGGTTACTAAATGTAAAATTCGAGAAATCCTTCATTCGGTAAACATCAACACGCTTGAAAAGATAGAATCAGATTCCTTTCAGTTAAATGATATTGGACGAATTGTGATTAAAACAGCAGAACCACTGGCATTTGATTTGTATCAAGAGAATAAGTTGAACGGAGGAGCGATCCTGATTGACCCAAGAACTAACCTGACTGTTGGAGCATTAATGTTCCGGGCTAACGCAGGATACTAGGCTTGTATCATAAAACAAAATTAGTGGAAACCAGGGATCCGAATAGCCCGATGCTTCAGCTTCGGGTAAAGATTCGGGTTTCAGTCCAATATTTTTATTTCGATCAATTTCTGATACATCAGCAGCCCTTTGGATTGGATATGCCTATTAAAATCCCTAAATTTGTAGAAAATATAAAGCAGTGAAAGTATCCTTAAAAAGAGTAAATGATGCCGTTCATTTTGAAGCATCAGCACCTTCATCAGCAGTGAAGGTACATATTGATGGTTCCCCGGACCTGGGGGGTCAGGAGCTTGGTGTTCGTCCGATGGAAATGGTTCTTATGGCATTAGCTTCCTGCAGTTCATTGGATTTGGTCAGTATTCTTAAGAAACAAAAGCAAGTAATTGATCATTTTTCTGTTGATGTTGAGGCAGAACGCAGAGAACAAATACCAAATATCTTTACCAAAATTCACATGTACTTTCATCTTAAAGGGACTATCGATCCTGCCAAAGCGGAACGCGCTGCAGAACTTGCCGTAAAAAAATACTGTTCCGTTCATGATATGCTCGTTGCCGGTGGAGTGGAGATAAGCTACTCTGTGGAAATTAGTAATTAAACGGATATCGATAGTGCATCTCGCCTGACTAAGCATAGCCTGATTATTTTTTTTCAGCTTTTGGAAAGCAGGGTCTGTTGCTCCTGGCTTATGGCAGTCCCGTATTCTGCCATATTTTTTTGCTAAAAATTGAATCCTTATCCAAAGATTCAGAATGGCAAAAAAGATAAAGCTGCCAACCGAGTTTGCTTAACCCGGAGCTGTTTTCCATCTGAATTGACAGTCCGCCATGATGCCGTGGCTGCTCAATAGGTAAGAGTTCGTGACCTCCGCCTCGATGAAAGTTCAATATTTAAAGGGGGTGAGTACCCAAAAATGAAATTTAAAAGCATCCATTGCTGCTATTGATATAACTCTCCTTGCCACATCCCATGACTTGTCATCCGATAAAAATCGGATCTCGCGGAAGCGAGAACCTACTTCATTCCCAATCTTTAATCGAATCTCCTCTCCACATCTTATTCTTACAAGAGCGAAAACATCCTTTGTCATGAGGTATCCTCCGTCTATTGACTATTTCACATGAAGCAAAATTTTTCTTCGGGAATATTCCGAAGGAAAGAACTTCATTAAGTAATAAAATGTAGGTATTGCTTTCAAAAATCAAATCATACCCGTCTAGAGCATCTTGAGATCCCTTAAAAGTATATTATTTAACTTTCAGGTCTCTTATGACTTTTAAATTACATGTTTAAACATCTAATTTACTACATTTGTATCACTAGCTAAAAAAACTAAAAAATTTAATATGGAATCAGCATTAAAAACTAAGTGGATTATTGATCCAATGCACTCGGAAGTGCATTTCAAAGTAAAACATCTGGTAATTTCAACAGTTACAGGAACATTCAACTCCTTTTCAGGAAGTATGGATTCAGAGAACGAAGATTTTCGGGGTGCTTCAATTGAATTTGCTCTGGATGTCAACAGTATTGATACCAATCAGGGACAACGTGATGCTCACCTAAAATCAGCTGATTTCTTTGATGCTGAACAATTTCCTAAAATTTCATTCAAGTCAACATCATTCACTAAAATAGGTGATGATTACCAATTATTGGGTGATTTAACTGTGAAAAACGTTAGCAAGCCGGTAAAATTAAACGTAGAATTTGGGGGCAGAGCTACTGATTTTTATGGCAATGACAAAGCGGGTTTTGAAGTTTCAGGCCAAATCAGTCGCAAAGAATTCGGATTAACCTGGGATGGGATAACAGAAGCCGGAGCAATCGTTGTGGGTGATGAAATCAAGTTGCAGATAAATGTTCAATTTGCAAAACAAGTCTAATCAATTATTATATCGTAAAAATTGCGGTCTACCGGTGGTAAACCGCAATTTTTTTTTATTTCTGAAGACATAGTCTCAGTTTTATTCTTTTTCTGGCCCATGGGTCGAAAAATGACTATAAAAGATGTAATCTTTTACAGGAGTATTTTTCGTGCGGCCTTTTCGTCTTTGATCAGTTGTTCTCTGAGCTTTTCAAGAGAATCGAATTTCTTATCAGCGCGCAGGTATTCCATAAAATTAATGCAAATGGTCTGACCATAAATATCCTGATCGAAATCAAAAATATTCACTTCGATATTTCGGCTCATTCCGTTTATAGTTGGTCGGTGACCGATATAAGCCATCCCTTTTGCGGGCATTTGATTCAGCTCAATGCTCATAAAATCAATGTTCACCGCGTAAATCCCATCTGAGGGAATAAGTTTGTAGCTTTCTTCGAGGAATAGATTTGCGGTGGGAAATCCAAGAACGCGACCCAATTGGTCGCCTTTTATCACTTTGCCCCTTAATTGAAAGGCATAGCCAAGAAAGTCATTTGCAGTTTTGGTATCACCACTAAGAATCGCATTTCTGATTTTAGTAGAACTTACCGCAACATCATGGATGTCTTGTTCAGGAATTTCTTCTACATCAAAATCAAAATCAGAAGCAAGTGATTGCAATTCCTTCATCCCACCGGTTCGGTCTTTACCGAATCGGTGATCATAACCAATAATAATATAACGCGTTCCAATTTTTTCAACAAGTACTTCTTTTATGTATTCCAGAGGAGACAAATTTGAAAAATCACGAGTAAATGGAGTGATGATCAGGTGGTCTATTCCCATGGCAGTAAGCTTTTCGGCTTTTTCATCCAAAGTACTGATTAGCTTGATATTCAGATCATCAGGATGCAGAATCATTCGAGGATGCGGGAAAAAGGTTAGAATGACGCTTTCTCCTCCAATGTTCTTTGCAACTTCCTGTAAACGGCTGATTATTTTTTGGTGCCCAATATGTACTCCGTCAAACGTACCGATAGTGACTACGGCGTTATGGATTTGTTTGAATTCGTCAATGTGATGGTAAATCTTCATCGTCTACGAGAGGGCAAAATTAATCATATTATTTTATTTCGCCTGTTCTTTAAGCTGTCTGATGTGATTAACCAGTTCCATTACTTCAAATGCATCCTTCACATCAAATTCTCCACTTTTGGTGCGTCGAAGGGATTTTAAATAGGCTGCATTATCCAGGGATCTCCCAAAGTCATGTACCAGCGAGCGGATATAAGTGCCTTTACTGCAAATGACTCTGAAATCAATTTCTGGCAGTTCAATTCGTGTGATTTCAAAGAGGCTGACGCTAACTTTTCGTGTTTTTAATTCGACAGTTTCTCCCCTTCTGGCCTTTAAATAAAGCCGTTCTCCATCAACTTTTACGGCTGAGTGTGCCGGTGGATATTGATCGAGATCCCCCGTAAACTGACTGGTATTTGCTCGGATTCTTTCCACATCAAAATGTGTGATGTCGAAGGTTTCTTCAATCTCGGTTTCAAGGTCGTAGGATGGGGTGCTTGCTCCCAAAATCATTGTTCCGGTGTACTCCTTGATTTGGGCCTGGAATTCGTCTATTTTCTTAGTCATTTTACCCGTACACACGATCAATAATCCGGTTGCAAGCGGATCTAAAGTGCCGGCATGACCAACTTTTAGCTTTAAAGGCCTGAAAGAATTCCGAATTTTACCTACCACATCGAAACTGGTCCACTTATAGGGTTTGTTGATGAGCAGCATCTCACCTTCTGCGAAATTGAATTCCGGAAATATTTTTTTAGTTTTTTCCTCCATTAGATCACTTGAAGATCAAATCCTGAGAGTAAAAGGATTAAAATCAGTGCTCCTACAACGATACGGTACCATCCAAAAATCCTGAATCCTCTGCTTTGTAGGAAAGTTATAAAATAGCGAATGGCCAACATAGCCACTATAAAAGCAACAATATTTCCGATGAGTAACAATTTAACCTGTTCGTTACTGATCGAAAATCCATCTTGGTAGAAATCAAATAGTTTTTTTGCGGTAGTTCCGAACATGGTTGGAACCGCCAAAAAAAATGAAAATTCTGCAGCCGTTTTTCGAGATAATTTCTGAGACATTCCACCTACAATGGTTGAAGCAGATCTTGAAACTCCCGGTATCATTGAAATACACTGAAAGAAACCAATTTTTAAGGCTGTAAAGTATGGGATATCATCAGTATTGTCGATATCTCCATTTTTATACCACTTATCTACGAAAAGCAAAATAAATCCACCAACAAGAAGTGAAATGGCTACAGCCATCGGGCTCTCGAGAAGTTGGTCAATGCGATCACCTAATAATAATCCGAAAATTGCTGCCGGAACAAATGCCACCAAAAG
>VGGW01000116.1 GCA_016868395.1 Bacteroidota bacterium
TCGCTCGGGAAGCTTCCCGCCATGGCCTTCATTTGTTCTGGTAATTTCCATTCGACTGTATAAGTAATCGTGCCTTCAGCAATTTTGTTGCCTTGCGCAAAAACACTTGTTCCGATAAGTAAGAAAGCGAGATTGATTATTATTCTTTTCATGTCTTTAAATTATTCTTACAAAGAGACTAAAAATTCCGGATTTTGTTACTACCAACCGTTTAATAATTGAATTTGGGCGTTATTTCCGCTGTCCCTAATTTGATAGGAATGAAATACATCTACCTGATTAGTATCTTTTTCCATCCTCTTATTTATGCACAGGTCAAGCCTGGTCCGAGGTCCGTAGCTTTAGGTTCTGCAGGGACAGCCTTACAAGATGTATGGTCCTTACAACAAAATGCTGCCGGCCTAGCAGGTATTTCCCATGCCATAATTGCCCTGGGATATGAAAGTCACTTTATCAACCCCGAATTGACTACTCAAACTGCCATTTTGGGATTACCCATAAGAAACTATGTTGTCGGGCTTAGTTTTCAGCGCTTCGGCATTGCCGAATACCGTGAACAAAATTCAGGTCTAGCCTTAACCAAAAGATTCTCAACCGAATTAGCGATCTCTCTGGCATTGAAGTATCATCAGATTAGTATTCCTGTTTATGGTTCCGCACATTCCTTCAGTATGGATGCAGGTATTCAATACCAATTAAACGAACGCGTCCGGTTTGGAAGCTCGATTATCAATCCGGGCAGGTCTAAGATTAATGGATTTTCAGACTTCCAACTTCCTGCAAGTATCGCTGTTGGTGTTGGTATTGAGTTGAGTGATAAGGTATTAATTGCCAGCGATATCGATAAAATACTGGGCATTGGGGTGAATGTTAGACTGGATATGGAATATCAGATTATTCAATGGTTTTATTTGAGAGGTGGGATTGCATCAAGTCCATACAAGCAATCATTCGGTTTCGGATTTAAATATGCCAAGGTAGTTTTGGATGCGGCAGTTTCATCACATCCCAAGCTTGGGTATTCTCCAAATTTATCTGTTGGTTATGAATTCTGATTTAAAGTTTCTTCTTCCGGCAATGTTCCTGACTGTATTCTATACTAAAGTTGGCTACTCACAGATACAAAATGATTTACTCATTGAGCAAATAATTGAATCAGTTGCCCATCAGGTATCCGAAGACTTTGATTTTTCGGAGCTCTCAGAACGTTTAAATCTGTACAAAAGAATCCCGCTGGACATTAATGAGGCAAACAAAGAGCAATTGCAGGAATTAATTTTTATTTCCGCAGCACAAATCAATTCCATCCTTCGTCACCGCGAAGAAAACGGACTGTTCCTCGATGTACTTGAATTACAGAGCATTCAGAGTTTTGATCCTCAGATTCTGCGATGGCTGTTTAATTTTATTGTGGTTTTACCCCGGAGCGAAATCAAATCCCTGACCTTGAAAAATCTTTCATTAAATAGTGAGAACGAGCTTGTGCTCAGGCTAGGACAAGTGTTGGAAAAACAATCCGGATATTATCTATCCGAATCCCGGTCGGATCCCGCTTATGCAGGCTCTCCTTTACGGATCTTCACAAGATACCGGTACAACTATTTGAATAAGATTTTCGTCTCAGTGAATCTTGAAAAGGATGCCGGAGAGGCATTATCTTTCAGCAAGGGGGCAAAAGGTTTCGATTTTTATTCTGCAAATATCAGTTACAAAGGAAAGGGGTTTATCAAAAAAATCATTGTCGGCGATTATGGCTTACAGTTTGGGGAGGGATTAATCATGTGGTCCGGTGCCGGATTTGGGAAAGGGGCAAATATAAGTACAATAGCCAAGCAGGATATCGGATTAAGGCCCTATAGCTCAGTTAATGAGGCTTTATTCATGCGTGGATTTTCGGCGACTTTCAAATTCAATAAAATTTTGTTCACTCCATTTTTCTCAAGCCGAATTCTGGATGCCGGAATGTCTGAATCGAATTTAGAAATCAGTACCTTAAGGGTTAGTGGTCTAAATCGCACAAAAAGCGAAATTGAAGGGAAAAATGCAGCTTTTCAACGTGTTTTTGGTGCAAACACTCAATTCACTGCAAAAAAGTTAAATGCAGGTATAACCGGATCATATACCCGTTTTAGTAAACCTTTTGCTGTAGGAAAGTCTCTGTATCAACAATATAATTTCAAAGGTTCAGTACTCGGCAATATTGGGATTAACTACAGTTATACCTATAAAAACTCCTATTTTTTCGGCGAAGCCGCACATAGTATTAATTCAGGTTTTGCAAATTTACATGGCATTATCAGTAGCCTTGCTCCAAAGGTTTCTCTGGCTTTACTTTATAGAAACTATCATCGAAATTATCATTCATTTTTTAATCAGGCATTAGCAGAATCAACTAATGCTGTGAACGAAAAAGGCTTTTACGCAGGACTAACCTTAAAATTCAACCGACAATGGGATTTATTTGTCTTTTCAGATTTTTTTAGATTTCCCTGGCTAAAATTTGGGGTAGATGGACCATCCTCCGGTTATGAATTATTCACTCAAATTAGCTATAGTCCAAGTAAACTTTTTAAGCTGATTGGGAGATTAAGGCAGCAAATTAAGGAAGAGAATTCGGAAGATTTAGTGATGGGATTAGATCTTGTTGATAAAAGAGATTTTCGAATAGATTTACAATATAAGATCAGTGCTGATTTTTCCTTACGCAATCGCGTAGAACTTGTCCGTTATCACAAAGGTGAGTTGAATCCTGAATATGGTTTTTTGAGTTTTCAGGATATTATTTTTGACCCGATGGGATCAAAGTTCTCAGGGAATATTCGCTTCGGACTATTTGAAACTTCCGGGTTTAATTCGAGGATATACGCCTATGAACATGATGTCCTCTACGCCTACTCAGTCCCCGCTTACCAGGGTAAAGGCAGCAGATTTTATATCAACGGCAGATATACCTTGAAACGCGGATTTGACCTGTGGTTGCGATATGCTGCCATAAATTATGCCAATCAGGAGACACTTGGAAGTGGAACGGAGCTGATTAATGGAAGCAAACGATCCGAAATTCGATTGCAGTTACGCTTACAATTTTAAGGATGTTTCATAGGGGAGAAGTACCATTTGTTCGTTTTCTTGTCCAATTGATTTTTGGAATACTTTGTGCATATCATTTTCCTCAGTCTTTTTTTTTTCGATTCAGGATTAGAGATTTGTGCTCTCTTGCTTGGTATTTTTCTGGCCTTACTTTTCGGTTATAAAACTTTTGGCCTTTATAGATTCACATGGATTTTTGGCCTACTGATACATTTTTTTCTTTTCCCTTGGTTTTAAACAGACAATTCATCGTTCAGAACGGTATAATCCTTCAAATTTTATTCAATTAAAAGCTGATTTATTGATCCTCAACATCACGAGTGAACCTTTAATGAGCAGTGGCAATTATCGTTTTGAAGCGGAGGTAAGGGGAGTATATGCTGAAGGGTTGGCTAAGAAAGCTTCCGGTAAAATTAATGTTTACCTGGAGATAGATTCCCTCAGTAAGTTCATTCCTACTTATGGGAATTTCTTGATTATACCGGCCAGGTATAATCCAATTGAACCATCCTATAATCCCGGAGAGTTTGATTATAAGCTTTTTATGGAAAACAGGCAGATTTATTTCCAAACGTTTATAAAGAAAAATCAATTTCGTGTTTTACCGGTTAACATGGGAAATCCGGCAATAGGATTTGCCCTAAAATTGAGAAAAAAATTGATCGTAAAGTAAAATCATTTACTACCTGATCAGGATGCCGCCGCACTGGCATCTACTTTAATTTTAGGCTATCGTGCAGAATTAAGTAGTGAAATTGTGGAAGCCTACTCTAAAACCGGTACTATGCATGTTCTATCTGTTTCAGGGATGCACGTAGGTATTGTCTTTCTGGTGTTATCCTTTTTATTCAAGCCATTGGATAAATTTCATGCCCTCTCTTATTTTAGGATTTTTTTGATCGTCCCGGCAATTTGGTTCTATGCGATGATTAGCGGTTTTTCATCGCCAGTATGCCGTGCGGCATTGATGATTTCTTTAGTGGTGATTGGAAAAGTGCTCCACAGAAACTTAAATTCTTATCACATAATTGCAATTTCGGCCTTTTTTTTACTTTTATACAACCCTTTTTTTCTGTTTGATGTGGGCTTTCAGCTTTCTTATCTCGCGGTTTTCGGACTAGTTTATTTTCATCCCAAATTGTATCAGTTGTTTCATTTTCACAATAAAATATTCGATTATTTATGGAGTTATTGTGCGCTTTCAATCGCGGCTCAACTGGCTACGTTTCCCTTAGGCTTATATTACTTTCATCAATTCCCGCTTTATTTTCTGCTGAGTAATCTTCTAATACTTTTACCTGTCACCCTAATCATGTATTTGGGAATTTTGTTGTTGTTCATACCTTTCAAGGAAATATTAATTCCATGAGGCGAATGCTTAAGTATCTTAATCGAATTGACAAATCATATTTTATTCAGAATTGAAAAGCTTCCTTTTGCGAGTCTTTCGGGTTTGTGGATTAGTTTTTTTCAACTTTTTCTCATTTTCACCTTGATTTTTACTTTAGTTTTTTGGTTAAATACCAATCGGAAAATCTTTGTTTTTTCAGGCCTAGCTTTCTTTTTAGTCTTATTGATTTCGCTCTCCAGGGATTTGATTTTAAATCAAAGAAGGGAAGAGCTGATCTTTTTTAGTCTTCGAAAAAATACAGCCATTTCCTACATTAATGGAAAAAATAATATTGTTTTAGCTGATTTTGATTCTTCTGACAAGATTTTCTCCTACTCAATCAAGCCTACTCTCGAAAAACGGGGTTGTTCTGATATTCGAATATCCAATATTGACCAAAGTTCGGAGGATAAATTTTATTGGTCAGATTCAAACTTCATGCAATTTGGTAAAATTAAGGTATTGAGGTGGGACAAAAATATCAGCTTGCCTACATCACCCACAGGAATAAAAGTAGACATTCTGCTTTTTAGTCAAATCCCGATGGTTAAGCTATCAGCACTAAATGATTTATTGGAGTTCAAGAAAATTATCATTGAGGCACCTAATTCTGATTTTAAAATAAAGTCCTGGCTGGCTGAAGCTGAAGAATTAGGTATCCCAACCTACGTTTTGAAGAAATCGCCCGCTTTGGTTATGAAGTTGTAAATTTTTGATTTAATTTTTATTTCAGTTTCGATGGTTTGCATAGGGAATAAAAAATGGAATTAAGTTAAGTTGAGTTCGATGTAAACAATCTAATTTGGCTGAGATTGATAAAAGATCTTGCCGGGTCCTGATTATTTTTCTCAGTCTGTTGCTCCCGGTCCCGTGTTCTGACCTATTTTTTTGCGGGAAATGGAATCCTTATCCTAAAATTCAGTAAGGCAAAAAAGATAGGGCTGCCACGGGTTTGCTTAGCAGGGCTTGTGCTTCTATTAGCGGGCTGCACGCCCCGATGAAAAACAACTTCAGTTAAACTCAAAATTGCCGAAGGAGGTATATTCCGGCTATGGGTCATTGATGGATAAAATTTAAAAACATCCGGTTGAAGATTTTTTAATCTCCGCTAGGATTAATTTGTTCTTTCACCTCAAGTAAAAACTTTTTTAAGCGTTCTAAGGAATCGATTACCTTCTGATTTTCTTTTACCTCGGTTTTGTTAGATCGAAGATAATCTTTGGCTCCCTGAAGGGTATATCCTTTTTCCTTGACCAGGTTGAAAATAATCTTTAGATTCTCTACATCATCAGCACTAAATAAACGATTTCCCTTTTTATTCTTTTTAGGTTGAAGGATTTCAAACTCACGCTCATAAAAACGAATTTGAGATGCGTTGACATCAAACATACGGGTGACTTCACCCATACTGTAGTATAATTTAGTAATATCTCGCTCTTTATATGGCATATCCATTTTTTTACTTTGTAAATCTACTATTTTGGGTGTAAGCATGCAATACCTTGAATACATTGAAATTAAATTAAATGCAAAGGATAAGTGCTATAATTGTGTTCAATTTAATATTCTCCCTCAATAAACGCATATCTGTATTATATTTGCATAATACCCAATAAGGATGACCACCAAAGAAATTAGACAAACCTTTTTAAATTTTTTTGCCTCGAAAGGACATCATATAGTCCCATCAGCACCAATCGTTGTTAAGAATGACCCTACCTTGATGTTTACCAATGCAGGAATGAATCAATTTAAAGATTTATTTCTTGGAGAGGCAGCAATTAAGTTTCCCAGGGTGGCTGACACTCAACGTTGCCTGCGTGTATCAGGTAAGCATAATGACCTGGAAGAAGTTGGGATAGATACCTATCACCATACCATGTTTGAGATGCTTGGCAACTGGAGTTTTGGTGATTATTTTAAAAAAGAGGCCATTGAATGGAGTTGGGAGTTGTTAACAGAGGTTTACAGGATTCCAAAAGACAGGCTTTATGTGAGTGTTTTCCGCGGTGATGATCAAGAGGGGCTTCCCAAAGATCAGGAAGCCTATGATATTTGGAAAGCACTTATTTCAGAAGATCGAATTCTTTTGGGGAATAAAAAGGATAATTTTTGGGAAATGGGTGAAACAGGCCCATGCGGACCATGCTCTGAAATTCATGTGGATATGCGGGCGGATTCAGAGCGTCTAAAGGTTGATGGTGCCAAATTGGTTAATCAGGACGATCCTCAAGTTATTGAAATATGGAATAATGTCTTCATGCAATTCAATAGACTCAAAAACGGTTCACTTGAAAAGCTTCCAAACCAACATGTTGATACCGGGATGGGGCTTGAGCGACTTGTCAGAGTCATTCAAAATAAAACATCCAACTATGATACGGATGTCTTTCAGCCGATGATACAGTTTATTTCCAATGAAAGCAGGTTGGCTTATGCCGGTGCATCAAAACCGTCTGAAGCGGGTTGGAATCCTTCAGTTGCGATGCGGGTGATGTCGGATCATATTCGTGCGATCAGTTTTTGTATTGCTGATGGAACTTTACCATCAAACAATAAAGCCGGTTATGTGGTCAGAAGAATACTTAGAAGAGCTGTTCGGTATGCTTACACTTTTTTGGATTTGAAAGAACCGTTTTTAAATAAATTGGTTCCTATTCTTGCCAATCAATTTGACGGGATCTTCCCCGAGCTAAAGAAGCAAGAAGACTTTGTTCAAAAGGTAGTTTTTGAAGAAGAGGTATCTTTTTTAAGAACCCTGGCTACCGGAATTCAACGGTTTGAGCGAATTAAAGTAAAGAACAACACAATTGATGGCCCATCTGCTTTTGAGCTTTATGACACTTTTGGATTCCCAATTGACTTAACAGAACTAATGGCTCGTGAGAAGGGATGGTCAGTTGATATGGAAGGATTTGAAGTTGAGCTTCAAAAGCAAAAAGAACGGTCCAGAGCAGCAACTTCAATGGATACCGGCGACTGGATACTTGTTAATGAGGATGATGAAGTTGAATTTATAGGTTATGATGAATTAGAGTCTGCCTGTAAAATTCTAAAATACCGGAAGATTTCTGCTAAAGGTAAAGAACAGTACCAGGTTGTTTTAAATCGTACACCATTCTATGCTGAAAGTGGTGGACAGGTGGGTGATACCGGAAAAATTGAAGACCGGACTCGCTTATTTGAATTTGCAGTGACAGATACCAAAAAGGAAAACGGATTGGTTATTAATTTTTTGGATGAAATTCCAGCAGACCTTTCCGGTACTTTTTATGCAGTGGTAGATCGCCGCAAAAGAATGGCCACAGAAAACAATCATTCTGCCACCCATCTACTACATGCCGCATTGAAAAAGGTATTGGGTGATCATGTCAATCAGAAAGGTTCTTTGGTGAATTCAGAATACCTGCGATTCGATTTTTCGCATTTTTCAAAGCTTTCAGATCTTGAATTATCGGAGGTTGAGCGGATCGTAAATCTCAAAATCCGAGAAAATATTCTTTTAAAGGAAGAAAGAAATGTACCTTATCAAAAAGCTATTGACTCAGGTGTAACCGCACTTTTTGGCGAAAAATATGGAAATTATGTTCGGATGATCACATTTGATGATCATTTTTCTAAAGAATTGTGTGGTGGAACTCATGTCAAATCAAGCGGACAGATAGGCTATTTTAAAATTCTCTCTGAAAGTGCTGTAGCTGCAGGGGTTCGAAGGGTAGAGGCAATTACTGCCGAAAATGCTGAGAATTTTATCAATGCTCAGAATGAACAGCTCAAGGGATTAAAGGAGCTGCTCAAAAACCCAAATGACCTGTACAAGACCATTGAGTCGATTCTTGAGGAGAACAGTCGGCTGAAGAAAGAGGTAGAACGCACTATTGCAGAGCGGGCAAGCGGATTGAAGGATCAATTACTTAAAAATGTTGTCCGAATAAATGGGGTTAATCTCATTGCACAGCAGGTTGAATTACCAAATACCGATGCGGTCAAAACGCTGGCATATGCAGTTAAAGACCTTGTCAATGATTTGCTCTTGGTTTTGGCCTGCGATATGGATGGAAAGCCGAGTCTGACGGTTATGGTATCCGAAAACCTAGTTAAAGAAAGAAACCTTCATGCTGGCAATATCGTCAGGGAGTTAGCTAAAGAGATTCAGGGTGGAGGAGGAGGTCAGCCTTTCTTTGCCACTGCCGGTGGAAAAGAGAGTTCAGGATTATCAAAAGCACTCGATAAGGCAAAAACTTTTATACTTTGAAGTCTGATGGCCCGGGTAAGCGCATTCAGATGGTATAATTAACTCAACTCTGATCATTTGTTTATCTTTGTAAATTATTTCAATACTATTGGAGCTTAAATGACGACTATTGCCGAACCTTATATCGATAAATATGAGCTTGTAGCCGGACTTGAAGTACACGTTCAGTTGTCTACGCAAAGCAAAATATTCTCTACCGATTCGGCCGGATTTGGTGCTGAACCAAATGAACATGTGAGTCCAGTGAGTTTAGGCTTACCCGGAACCTTACCCAGGCTCAACGAAAAAGTTGTTGAGTATGCCATCAAAATGGGCTTGG
>VGGW01000117.1 GCA_016868395.1 Bacteroidota bacterium
TGTGTTCGAAATGACGGATGGGGTTGTAACACCCGTCATTTCGAAGGGCGAACGGTATAGTATAGTTACCAAGGACTAGTATCGCGAGGAGAAATCTGTTGATGCAGGGTATTACCTTTGGTCAAGAGATTTCACAAATATAATTCCTTCGAAATGACGGGAGAACGTTCAACTATCAATTATTAACCGAATTTTTCCTGCTAACAAGCAAATAAAGTGCTCCTGCAATTCCTGCTATTAATCCACCGTAGATAATTGAAAGTAGATAGCCCGTTCTATTCTTTTTCAAGGGTAATTCCGGCTCATCAACAACTTGAAAAGTTGGGGTTTCCTGGATTAACATCGTTCGGCTGATTTCGAGGTTTTTTACGATCTCCGAATAAATTGTTTGTAAAACCAGTTTGTCTCTTTGCTTTAATTCAAGTTTGACATTTGCAGTCGGAAAAGCAGGGTTCACATCCAGCATCACGCCGTTTGCCTCGGATGCTGAATAAGTTTTTTGGTTCAAAAGTAATCCGATACTATCAGCCCTGGCCTGTAACCGGTTGACATTGTTGCGCTGCCTTTTTGTTTTAGTCTCAATATAGAATCGGGTAGCCTGATCAATTAATCGGGAGATAAAGACCTTCGCTATGGTTTCATCATGCATGGTGACAGTGGCTTCAAAAAAACTTAATTTCTTATCCGGCTTTCCGACGGTGAGTTCTTTGTCTGTGATTCGTTTGATTATGACCTGTAACAAACTATCCTGTAAGCGGGTATAGTTTTTTGGATCCAGGTTGAACTTGATTGGTTTTCCATTATTATACTTTTTGCTCCATGATTCGCTCAACTTAGCGGTTCTGGCATATTCATCAGCAACTGAAACGGAACCGGAATCAACAAAAGGAGTTAAAAGCGTATTTTTAATCATCTTTTGGCTTCGCAATAATTGCTGTACATTATCGCCTGCCAGAACTCCCCCTGTTCCGGATAAACCACCGAGATCAAATCCCAATTGCCCGGCCAGACCGGAGAGCAGAGATCCCCCTCCGGCTTTTGATTCCTCAACAACAAAAGTCAATCGGGAGGTATAGCTTACTGGTTTCAGCCTGGCATAGGCGATACCTAAAAGTGCACCGATTATTCCAAAAGCAATGAGCTTCCCTTTTTTGCTCCATAGATACAGAATATTTTCCCATTGGCTTTCAATAGTTTGCCGAAAGGAAAATTCCGGTTCGTATGGATAATTGTCTTGTTTCATATTATCTCGTCAAAATGGCAATCAGACCAATGAGTGCAGTCACGGCAGAAGTTATTCCCGAAATTTCGGCAAAGCCCAACTTTAACTTGCTATCAGGGTTCTTCTTTGGAATAGTAATGGCGCTTCCCGGTTTTATTGAGGGATAGCTTCTAAAAAATAAAAAACTACGAACCGGTTTGTTCAAGCCATTGGGATATTGCACATAGGCACCCTTCATCCGGGCATCCTCTAGTACTCCACCGGCAGAGTTGATATAATACTTAAATCCTCGCCCCTGATAACTGACATATTGAGGATTGTTTACGGCACCTGAAACCTGAATAAAAGAGATCACTCGGGGCACATAAATGCTATCGCCCGGAACTAGAATCATGCTTTTCTGGGTAACCGGATCAATGGTACTTTGTGTCAAATCGAGATCAACCCTGATTCTGTTTCTGTAAATCTGCGCACTTTCCAATGAACCGTATGGACTTAACCCTCCGGCTCTTTTGATAAATTCGAGGGCGGTTTCATCTCGTTTTTGAACGGCATATTCTCCGGGGAATAATACTTCTCCATTGACATAAACATTTCCTAAAGGCTTGTAATTGACCAGTCTGGGCACATTAATATAATCGAGTGGCTGCAGTTCGACATCCTTAAAGCTTTGTCCCGAATGATCCAGATTGACAGTAAAAGTTTCTACCAGCTGGTTAGCGACGCTGTCGGACTTATTTTTAATAATCCTTGATATTTCAATATTATGGCCTGCAGCCTGCTCATTTAAACCACCGGATAAGGCAATCACATCACTGAGCTTTATTCCCTTTCGGTAGATAAAACTACCCGGATTTTTAACATTCCCGTTTATTGTGATGGATTGATCTGTAATAAATTCTGAACGATCCTGAATCAGAATGGAGTCCTCTTTCAAAAGTGGAATATCAGATTTACCGTTCAATATCGTTTTAGGGTCAAAGGAAATAAACTCTTTTTCCAAATTTGGAAGTGTTCGTTTGATATAGGCACGTTCTAAATATGCTTCAGGTTTCAAACCATCAGCTTTTCTAAGCAACTGAGAAAGACTCAGGCCAGCACTCAGCTCATAAACACCCGGTCGGTTCACAGATCCTTCAAGTATTACCCGATTGGCATACTTGTTTTGTATAGATCCGATTTCAACCCGGTCGCCATTACGCGGTATAAAGCCACTGAAAAGATTTGCCGGCACATCTTTGACTTCTCGCTCCTTTTCATTGATTTGGTCAACCTTTGCCACAGACCGGTAGGCAATATCGGTGTATCCCCCGGCATACTGGATCAGCTCATCAAGTTTTTCTTCCGCCTTCAATTCATATATAGCCGGTCTTTTAACTTCTCCGAAAATACTAACTCTTTTTCGATAAACAGGAAAATTAATTACATCCTGATCTTCAAGCCGGATATTTCCATCCATTAAGCCATGCTGAAGGAAGGTATAAAAATCGACTGTTTTGAATACTTTATTGTTGCGAATAAGTTCGATGTTTCTTAATGTACCATTCAAAGAAGGACCTCCTGAGAGGTATAAAGCATTGAATAGAGTGGAAAGAGAGGAAAGGGTATAGGATCCGGGTGTCTGGACCTCTCCAACTAGGGTAATCTTTATGGTTCGGGTACTTCCCAGGTTTATAGTCACTTGACTCCGCCCATTGTTTATGGCCGGGTATGCTTTTGCCATCTTATTTCTGATGAGGCTTCTGGCTTGCTCCATGGTGAAACCATTGAGGTAAACAATACCGGCGTAAGGTATTTGGAGATTCCCCTCCGGACTTATTTTTGAACGAACGCTACTCTCATTAAGTCCGGTTAGTAATATAATCAGTTCATCCCCTGGTCCTAATACATAAGCTTTTGGAGTAGCAATATTAAAATCAGGATCAAATTTTATAGTTGTTTGATTAAAAAAGTTTGATCCGTATATGCCTAATTCCGAATTTTTTAATGGTTTAACTGTTTCGATTGCAACCGGTTTTTTGAAAAGATTGGTTGTATCTCTACTGAAATCAATGTCATCCTTTTTGTTAACCTCAGAAATTTTTGTTCCGCTTTTGTTCAAGCCTAACAGGTTTATTCTTTGTTTGAGCAGGTTTACTTCAATTGGATCTAAGCCCCTTTGCTCCAATAACTTATAAGCATCTTGTTCGGGTATTCCCAAATCCTGAATTTTCTTCCATGCTTCGGCGATTTGGGCATCTGAAAGCTGGTTGACTTTAACGTTCTGAAGTTTATCAAGGGATATACTCTGTGCCCGGCTTTGCTGGAAGCTTAAAACCAGTCCGATAATTAGAATATAAATGAAGAGTTTTATTTGCATGAAAGCTTTTCTAATGATTATGATAAGTACAAAGATAAATATTTAATGCAATAAGCGTTCTTGTAATAAATAGCACACAAAAAAGAGAGTAATTGATTTTAATTAAGCTCCCGCCACCCAACAGAGCACTCAGAAATAAAGTTTCGGGGCAAATTTTCGTGTGATTTTAAAAATGGAGCTTGTGGCTTTCGCGAGGTTTAAAATAAGGGAGCTTGTGGTTTTTGCCGGAATTAAAATAAAGCAGGTCGTGGCCTCCGCCATAGTGACAGTTCAATATTATTTAATAGTAGGGGAGATCCTGAATCCGTAAGGATCGAAGTGAGTACCTAAAGAGAATTTTAAAGTATCAATTGCAGCTATTGATCAAACTGCAATTCCGGCCTTAAGCCGGATTCTCCCTACTATACCCTATGACTTGTCATCCGATAACAATCGGATCTCGCGGAAGCGAGAATCTTCTTTGTTTTCAAACCTGAACCAGAAATTTCCTCTCGCCAACTTGTTCTTTTGAAAGCGAGAACCTCCTTCGTTTTCAATCTTGAGCCGGAATATCCTGTTCTACCGCCAAGCGATTGTCATGGCGAGCTTGATGCGCCACCTCGCTTTCCTGCTCACCCAATCGCCTTTTCCATCGAGCCTGACCCGCCACCACACGCAATTGCTAAGCACCTCAGTGTCTTTGGGATTAAGGCTGTTTTAAAGGATGGTAAGGGCTGGTCCCAAAGGACTCTTTCCCAAGACTAAGCTCTCTAAAACCCAAAACTTAGCCCAAACCTAAACTCACTGGGTATTGCAGAGGTTTGCAATTTCGGACGGATAATGCCTGCCTGTTTAAAATATGAGGCTCTGATGTGGAGATTGTTAATCAGTTCGTAACCGGCTTCAAACAAAAATTGTTTTTGACTTTCAACTTTTGAACTTAAAAATCCGGGTTGTGGCTCTGCATAATACTGATCTTCTAAACTGCCATCCTCACCCTTCCGAATGTAGTCAAGACGAACCCTTGTGTTTAAACGTGGCAGAGGATTATACCTCAACCAAGCTGTAAGCCGTTCAGCATTCTGTCCAATCCAATCGCCCATCAAATAATTTTGGCTGGTGTAAGATTGTGCAGGTATTAAGTTCTGGTAAACAAAAGGATTAATTCTTGTGTATTCTACTCCTAAGCTGAGGTATGGTAAAAAAAGATCTGTAATCGATGCTCCGGTATTATATCCAACTTGATTCCTGCTTTTACTTCTGTTAAACACTTCGCTTCCCCGAATCTCATCAATAAAAAGAGTACCATAGAGATGCATGCCTTTGATATGATTTCTTGAGCTAGCCTGAAAGAAAAATTGTCCGTTGGATCCTGAATTTATATTGTATCTGCTTGAAATTTGATCATAAGCCTTGAAAATCATTACAGGGATCAGATATCCCAGATCCATTTTATCGCTATAAACAATGGATTCTCCAACACTGAGCGATAATCCTTCAACCGGAAAGAAGTTAAGGCTGTGAGTTGCCATAAACTTGGATACAAATATTTCGCGATTACTACCGTATATCGTATTCCCTTTAGGGTAAGAGCGCGCAGAATCCACTATGGCAGATTGAAGCCAGGTATGAGCATATTGGAATTTAAGCCACTTCAGCGGTTGATAATCCAGTCTGACAAAAGGGTATGCAGGAGCTTTATCAGACATCACTATTCTACCATTTTCACCATACCCCCATAATAATTGGTCATTCCCCAAGACTATGGAACCATTTTTGAACTCATAGCTGACACTACCTCTTAAATTACTGTATGTTAATAATTTAGCATCCTTATTAACGTTTTCGAAACGGACGATTCCAGTTTCATTGTTAAACTGCCTGATGGTGTCAATCCGGGTTCCGCTTTCCAGGATATCAGTAAAATATAATTGGAATCCAATCTTTTTCCCCATATGCCCCCACAGTTGCAGTCCGTTTGACACCTTAAATACCTGTTTACCTGCTCCCTGAATGGTTTCCAGACCTATTACAGGATCAATTCGTACCTGGAAGCCATCATTTTCTGAGGAGAAAGCCCTCCAGCGTTTATATGGATCCTTTTTAAAAAAAAGAATGCTGTCTGTTCTGTTTAAGTTGAATTCAGTATACTCCTTTAAATAAAAGGCAAGTTCCTGCTTTTCAATGGTAGATAGTTTGTGTATTGAATCTTGTAAGGTAAACAAATTGAATGCTATGTCCTTCCTGCTCATCGGAAGTATAAAATCTGTTAGGTGGATATTGCCTTTTTGAGCTTGTCTTGCAAGAAAAATGTTAATCGGAAGTTTTGGATTTTCAAATACAATTTGCCCATGTAAATCACCCGAATAAAATTGAGTAAGGCTGAACAAAAGGGTAGCGAACCGAAAGAAATGTTTCCAGTTGTTAGTAAGCATTTTGATCTCCTTTTATGGTTAGTATGATAGTTTGCAACACAATTTGGCAGTCCATCCAAAAGGTCCAGCTGTGGATATAATACAGGTCATAATTTACCCGACGCTGCATGGAACCCGGTGCTGAAGTTTCTCCTCTGCAACCATTTACCTGGGCATATCCTGTGATGCCGGGTTTAACAAGATGTCTGAGCATGTAGCGATCTACGTTTTGAATGGCGGATATGTTGAGCGGGGTAACATGTGGTCTCGGACCAACAACAGACATATTACCTTGAAGAACGTTCCAGAATTGCGGTAATTCATCGATGTTCCATGCTCTTAGAAATTTCCCAAATGGGGTTACTCTATGGTCATTTTTAGTAGCCTGCATGAATTCGCCATTCACATCAGTTTCCGGACTACCATAATACATTGTTCTGAACTTGTAACAGATTATTTTTTTATTGTTCAACCCCCATCTTTCTTGTTTGAAGAATACAGGGCCTTTTGAACTCAGTTTGATGAGGATTGCAATTATTGGGATAAACCACCAACCTATAAAAATGAAAACAAGAATGGAGAATAAAAGGTCAAATGCACGCTTCAATAATCTATTAGGCAACCTATCCTGTGGTAAGGAGCGAAAATTAATGACGGGCAAGAGGCCAATTGTATTGATACTGATATTACTCGCAGCATACAGATAGAGGTCGGGGATCATCCGTACCCGCTTAGCGTGAAAATCACAGGCCTCAATACATGCACTTATTTGTTGGTGCTGAGCATTAGGTAAAGCTATAATCACCTCATCAACAGGGTATTCAACAAGAATTTTGTGAAGTTCATTGATTTTTCCAAGGTATTTGCAGCCATTCATTTTACTGTTTTCATCATCCAGAAAGCCAATGCATTTATAGCCGTAGTACGTGTGCAGATTAATTGTCTCATAGAAGTCTTTAGCCGCAGGGGTTGAGCCAATCAGAATGATTCGCTCCTGAAGTCTTCCACTATAAAAAATACTGTGCAGGTATTTTCTAAACAGATATTTAAAAGACAGGACGGATAAAAAAACAAACGGAAAATAGAGCAATAGGAAATTATTGCTTAAAGTGATTTTATTACGGAAAAAGAATAAAGAAGAGGTTAAAATGATCCCAAAAATGATCAGAGTTACCAGCACGTATATTATTTCTTCTGCGAATTTATTGGATCGCAGATCTCTAGATAGTCCTGAAATTTGTGCTGCACTGTACCAGGCAATGATAGAAAGCAATAAAAATATATAAACAACAGAATCTTGGCCGGAGTATAATTGCCCGGCAGTTAAATCATCCGCCACCCAAATTGAGAGGATAAGCAGTGGGGTATCGATTAAATATCTAAATCCGTTGTATAAAAAATAAGGTCTCGTCATGAGAATTATTTCTTAGATTTTGAATTGATTAATTCCTGCATGGCCTTCCGATAAGCATCTGTCACACAATCCCAATTGTATTTTTCTGTCAAGCCGGAACTTACTTTAGATTTTAGTTGGCTGACCAATAATTCATCGCGCTCAAGATTGTTCATACATTGGGTAAGGGATTGCGTATTTTCTTCAAATAATAAGCCAAATTTACCATTCGTCAACATTTCATTATTGAAACTGGTATTTAAGGCAATAATAGCACAATTATTGGACATGGCTTTAAGCATTGCAGGATTTGTACCGCCATATTTGTGTCCGTGAATATAAGAAAAGCAGTTTTGATATAAGGCCATTAAATCATCCGAATCAGTAACATAGCCTATAAATTGTACTTTTTCAGCTGCCTGTTTTTTTAGATCTTCAGCATATTTATCCCGGTATGGGACATCACCCACAATCACTAATTTCTTTTTTGATTTAGATTCCAGATAAGCCTTGATAATCAAGTCGGCGTTATTATCCGGAATTAATCGTCCAACAATTAGATAATAGTCATTGGGAATTAGATTAAACCGATCTAAACGGGTTGGATCTGCCTTGATGAAGGTAGGCGCTCCATACGCAATGACGAGAGAATCTTTACCAAATTCATTCAGATATACCTCCCGCATGGCATCGGCATCGGTAATGATTTGATCATAAAGTTTCGTAGCAATTCTGGCCGCAAAGTGGAAATAAGCAGCACCAAGGCCTTTCCATTTTGGCCTGAGCCATTCTAAACCGTCGACATTAATCATGGTTTTTTTACCGGTGATTTTCGGTATCCAGCCCATCGGACCGGCAGCAAGATTGACTACAAGAATGACATCCAATCGGCTAAAAGTAGCATGGATTATGGAAAGAAATGAATGAATAATCTGATTGAGCGATTTTGTTTGAATTGTAGGGATGTAATGCAGGTTAATTCCATTGACCTTTGCGGGCTTATCACTAAATAAATGTGACTGGCAGTACACGTGAACCTCTACATGATGTTTAATCAGCCGCTCACTAAGCTCTTTGACAAAGGTTTCGAAACCGCCATAAACATGGGGATAGCCCCGGGTACCTATAATGGCTATTTTCATTCAATTATATATCATGTGCCGGAGAAACCGGGAAGGGTCTGTTTAGGACTAATGTTAAAATGAAACCTTAAATAAACTCGGTTAATAGCTTCCACAAAAGTATTTAAATTATTCTTAATACGGGTATAAAAGGAGGATACAATATTGCTGGCGCAGGTGCAATTGCCTTAATTAACCTAAGTTCGAAACATGAAAGATTTAAAAATATCTTTAAAATGGATTTCATGATGCTCCGGATGCGTATGATTGGATTTTGGAAAGCAATACCTGCATGTTATCGCTTCGTTTAGTCCTTTCCTCCGGAGTATTTCCGGCAAGAAATGCTACCTGATTTCAGATGATTCGTAGCCGGAAGATACCTCCTTCGGCAAGGTTTAGTTTACCCGCTGCTGTTTTTCATCGCAAGGGGTAGTCCGG
>VGGW01000118.1 GCA_016868395.1 Bacteroidota bacterium
ACCTCAGCAATTTGCTGAGCATCTGTTACCAAACGTAAAGAAACAGATCCTGAAGCAGGAACTGCAATTTCTTGAGTGACATAACCAATGTAGGTAATGACTAAGGTCTTGGAATCTGAAGGAGCGCTCAACGAAAACGTTCCATCTCCGCTAGTAGTCGTACCCTGAGTGCCACCCTTGACACGTACGGAAACACCAGGCAGAGGAAGGCCGTCGTCGGCTCCCAAAACTCTACCAGTAATTGTCTTATTTTGTGCTGATACGCTCAAAATGGTGGAAAAAGCAAAAAACAAGATAGCTAGTAATTTTCTTTTCATGTTAAATTTATTTAGTTAGTTAATTGGTATTGCACCACAAACATGGTTTCGGGCGCGCAATAATAAGTTTTTTAAAGCAATAATTGTGTATACAAAGTGTAACTTTAATGTAACATAAATGTTACATTAAAGTTAAATCTATTGAACACACGACTAAATTTTGATCAAAATTAACACTTATTTCGAATTACACATCAAAAAATAAAAATATGAAACCCGCATCCAACCAATGCCATTAGCCATTTAAATACCCGAATAATACTCTCTTAAACAGGCTAATAAAAACCGGAAACTTTAATTTCAATAATACGTAAAACCTTCTTAAATTTATATTTAACTAATCAATTTTCAATTCACTCCAAAACCTTTGAAATGGAACTAATTTCAGTTATCGGCTCCGGTACCATGGGTAATGGAATAGCACATACCTTCGCTCTGGCAGGTTACAGGGTGCATTTAGTGGATATTTCTGAAGAGAAACTTAATAAAGGTTTAGACCTTATTCAAACAAATCTTGAACGCCAGGTTTCTAAAAAATTAATTAGCAGTGAAATGAAGCTCGAGGCATTTAAACGTATCAAATCGTTTACGGATTTGGCTTCGGGTGCAAAACATGCGGATCTGGTAATCGAGGCCGCAACTGAAAATCAAGAAATAAAACTTCAAATTTTCAGGGATCTGGATTTATATGGTAAGCCTGATGCAATTCTGGCTTCCAATACCTCCTCAATCTCTATCACAACCATAGCATCTGTGACCAAAATCCCTGAGAGAGTGATAGGTATGCACTTTATGAATCCTGTGCCTGTAATGAAATTGGTGGAGGTAATTAGGGCTTTTTCCACCTCTGATGAAGTTACTCAAAGAATCATGGAACTGTGTCGCAAGCTCAATAAAGTTCCGGTTGAAGTCAATGATTATCCAGGATTTATCGCAAATAGAATACTGATGCCAATGATTAATGAGGCAATATATGCGGTATTTGAAGGTGTCGCCGGAGTGGAAGAGATCGATACGGTGATGAAACTGGGAATGTCTCATCCCATGGGACCCCTTCAACTAGCCGATTTCATCGGTCTGGACGTTTGCCTGGCCATCCTGAATGTCTTGCATCAAAATTTTGGAAACCCTAAATATGCTGCCTGTCCCCTTCTGATCAAAATGGTCACAGCAGGGCAGCTTGGCATAAAATCCGGAAGTGGATTTTATGATTATTCAAAAAGCCTTAAAGAACCGGAGGTATCCGATAAATTTAAATACTAAAGAGCTTTTTCATTCAACTCAGCGCCGCAGGGTAGAAAACATATTGAGCTCGAGCAAGGGTCCACTCCACCTTTAATTCTGAACAACTAATAATTTTCTCTGCTTTTATTTCTTCCCGCCTTGAGTTTGAAGAAATCAGATTGCCGCATGCGGATAATTTGTTTAAAAAACAATCCGGCCATCTAAAATACATGGCCAAAGAATAAAGATTAAAATCCGATGGTCATTCCTGCCCGTATTTTTCAGGATGATGTTGTTCAATTCACCCGGAAATGGGTCAATGTTTAGAAAAATATCATTTACACCCAAATTGACGCCCCAGGCGGTCGAATCTGATCAAAATTAATAGGAAATTAGGCAAGGAATCAAATTTTTCGTGACCACAAATTACTCTTCACATCTTACCTACTCTGGAGTTTTTATCCGAAAAGCTTGTACTGGGATCTGGGCACTCAACAGCTTATTCAGGCACTGTAAATCAGAATTGATTACATCCTATCCGGAACTCCTATTCCCAATAAATCCATTCCATTCTTAATGGTAGAAGCAGTTGCAGAAGAAAGATCCAGCCTAAAATTCCGAACCGCCAAATCTTCAGCTTTCAGAATACTTTCTTCATGATAAAATTTATTAAACAGCTTGGCCAACTCAAAAACATAATTAGCAATTTGTGCCGGACTGTATTCCTTAGCAGCCATGGAGATGATCGCAGGATATTTACAGAGATTTAAAATTAACTCCCTTTCAACGGTCGTAAGATTCATTAAATATTCTCTTGAAATTCTTTCCTTATATTCTGCTTTCGCTAAAACAGAACGTATCCTGGCATGAGTATATTGAATGAATGGCCCGGTATGGCCCTGAAAATCAATAGATTCATTTGGATCAAATAATAACCTTTTTTTAGGTTCTACCTTCAAAAGGAAAAACTTAAGTGCCCCTAAACCAATCATTTTGTAAAGATCGGCCTTTTCAGCCTCAGAAAAGCCATCAACCTTGCCCAACTCCTCTGTTCGCTCCTTTGCCGTATGAATCATATCCGCCATTAATTCATCTGCATCAACTACGGTGCCCTCTCTCGATTTCATTTTTCCTGATGGAAGATCTACCATTCCATATGAAAGATGATATAATCCTTTAGCCCAGGATTTACCCAACTTCTGAAGAATTAAAAACAACACTTTGAAATGATAATCCTGCTCGTTTCCAACCACATAAATGGATTGATCAACGTTAAAATCATCATACTTAAGTTGTGCGGTTCCAAGATCCTGAGTCATGTAAACCGAAGTTCCATCGGCACGCAAAACCAATTTTTGATCCAATCCGTCGCTTGTAAGATCAATCCAAACTGAACCATCCTCCTTTTTGAAGAAAACTCCCTTCTGCAAACCCTCTTCGATTATATCTTTACCAAGTAGATAAGTGTCAGACTCATAATAGTATTTAGCAAAATCAACGCCCAGCTGGTCGTACGTTTGCTCAAATCCGGCATAAACCCAGGTGTTCATCATCGACCAGAGCCCCATCACTTCAGCGTCTCCCGACTCCCACTTAAGCAGCATTTCCTGAGCCTGCTTGATGATCGGCGCATTTTTCTTCGCATTTTCTTCCGTTTCACCCTTGTGCACAAGCTCAGCTATCTGCTTTTTATATTCCTGATCAAAAATCACATAGTACTTACCAACCAGATGGTCACCTTTCAATCCGCTACTTTCTGGAGTCTCACCCTTTCCAAAAAGCTTCCATGCCAACATGGATTTACAAATATGAATACCTCGGTCATTGACCAGATTCACCTTCACCACATCAAAACCATTGGCCGATAAGATCTTCGCTACGGAATAACCCAATAAATTGTTTCTAACGTGTCCTAAATGCAAAGGTTTGTTCGTATTCGGGGATGAATACTCAACCATCACCTTTTTGCCGTTTTTAGGAAAATGGCCGAAATCGGGACTAAGAACTGTATTGAGCAACTGATTGATCCAATAACCATCTGAAACAGAAAGATTTAAAAAACCTTTTACTACGTTATAGGCGTTTATCTCCGGAATGAACTTTAAAAGATAATCGCCAATTTCTGCCCCGGTTTGTTCAGGTAGTTTTTTTGAAAATCTGGTAAATGGAAAAGTGACGACAGTAATTTGCCCCTCAAACTCTTTTCTCGTCTCCTGAATAACAATGCTATCGAGTTCAATTTCTGATTGATAAAGTGCTGAAACCGCCTTTTGAATGTGCCTTACTATATTATTTTCTATTGTCATTAGTTATGGGCCTTGACCCTTCAAATTTAGTCGTTAATTAAAGAGTTTGTTGCCCGTATTAAAATCTCAAAAACATGTTCTGCCATTCTGTTCTCGCGATCCAAGGTAGGATTAACTTCCACAATTTCGAATCCGCATACTTTTTCACTACTCATCAATCTGGCTAATAAATTTCCAGCTTCGCGTTCTGTAATCCCATTCGGGACGGGAGTTCCGGTACCTCTGGATATGGAAGGATCTAAGGCATCAACATCAAAAGAGACGTAAATTAAATCACATTTCTCTAAATACTTCAGTGTATCCAAGGCAATACGCTCAACCCCTCGCTTTCTAATCTCCAAAGTTGTGAAATTCTTAACCTTATGCTTTTTTAGCAAATATTGCTCCGGCAACTCCGAATCACGCATGGCTATGTAAACCAAATCACCATACTTAATTTTAGGGGCTATATTCCCAACATTTTTCAACTGATACCAGTAATTAATAGTTTCCTGGTCTGGCGTGTTTACTTTTGATTCTATATTATCTTCATCCAAAACAATTGCAAGGGGCATACCATGAAGATTACCCGAGGGACTAGTATAAGGAGAGTGAATATCTGAATGGGCATCAATCCAAATTACTCCCAATCTACTTTTGGGGAAAGCTTTACGAATTCCTGAAATGGTCCCCGCCGAGCAACTGTGATCACCGGCTAATATTATCGGGAATTCCTTTTTGACTAAAGTTTTGGAAATTTCATTTGAAATTCGCTCCACCATGGTGAGTATACCGGAAATTCGCTTTGCAAATTGATTGCCTGATGTTTCTAGTATAAGGTGATTCTCATTTGGAATTTCAACACTTTTGTACTTTTTAAAATACCTGCTTCCAAAATCAAGGGCTGCAATTTTAATTGCATCAATTCCCAAACTCGAGCCCCGTGCACCGGCTCCAATCTCTGATTTGACTTCAATTATTTTAAGTTCACGCATACCCTATTGATCCTGATTTCGGAAATCATGACATAGAAAAACATTTTTAAACACCGTATTTTGTGCTATGCTATATGCTTTTTATATCTTTGCCAAAATTATAAAAAAATGCAGAGTTACGCGGAGTTTCTTGATTTAAGTGTGGGTTTTCCCCAGGAAGGTTTTGACATCATTGATGATGAACTTTATTTCCATGATCTCAATTTAATGGAAATGATCGAAACCTATGGCTCACCCTTAAGATTTACTTATCTGCCTATAATCAGTAAGAAGATTCAGCAGGCTAAACTTCTATTTCAGACTGCCATAGTCAAAAATAATTATAGGGGTGGTTATAAATATTGTTATTGTACAAAAAGCTCTCATTTCAGGCATATTGTTGAAGAAGCACTGCGCAATGATATTCACCTGGAAACATCTTCAGCCTTTGATATGCCGATGATTGACGCGCTGGAAAAAAAAGGGGCACTAACCAAGGATATTACTGTCATATGTAATGGTTTTAAAACTTTTCAGTACAAGCAATATATTATCGATATGTTACATGATGGATTTAAAAACATCATCCCGGTATTAGATAATAAAGAGGAATTCAATATCTATGATGATGAATTGGATATCCCTTGCAGCATTGGTATGCGTATTGCTGCTGAAGAACAACCCGACTCTCAGTTTTATACTTCACGATTAGGCATAAGAATGGAAGACATTATTGATTTTTATAATCATAAAATCGCTCCAAACCCAAATTTTAAAGTAAAACTACTTCATTTTTTTATTAATTCAGGAATTTCAGATACCCCGTATTATTGGAATGAACTCGAAAAATATTCCATCCTGTACTGTAAGTTTAAGAAGATAAATCCCGATCTCGACACTCTGAATATCGGAGGCGGAATGCCATTTAAGGATTCGCTGGCATTTGACTTTGACTATGAATACATGGTTAATGAAATTGTAAAGCGAATCAAAGAGATCTGTGCGGAATATGATGTGGTAGAACCTGATATCATCACTGAATTCGGAAAATATACTGTTGCTGAAGCCTCCGGAATTCTCTATAAGGTTTTGGGAAGAAAGCAACAAAATGACCGTGAAAAGTGGTTGATGCTGGATGGTTCTTTCATTACCAATCTACCTGATGTCTGGGCGCTTAATCAAAAATACATCCTTGCTCCTATCAATAATTGGGATTCAGAATATGAACGTGTTAATCTTGGCGGCATTACCTGCGATGGGCAGGATTATTACAGCCAGGAGGCCCATATGAACAACGTTTTCATGCCTAAGACAAGGAAGGTTCAGTACATCGGATTTTTCCACACCGGTGCCTATCAAGAGGTTCTTAGCGGTTATGGGGGTATTCATCATTGCCTGCTTCCTTCACCCAAACATGTAATTATCCGCCGTAACCGTGATGAAACCTTTAATTTTGAGGTTTTTGGTGAGGAGCAAAACAGTAAACAGGTTTTAAAAATATTGGGATACTAGTCTGAGGCGGCTCAAATCGGATTTCCACGGATTCATTCCGGGGCGGGGCGAGGTCCAAGAGATCCATTATGTTAACCTGAGTTCGATATCAGGAGGATTAAAAAAAAACTCAATGGATCTCATGATGCTCCGGATTCGCATGATTTGATTTGTGAAATCAATACCTGCATGCTATCGCCAAGCACACTAGTTGTCAAGTGGAGGTTCGGTATCAAGTTCGGAAATAAAGGAGGTTTTTGCTTTCGCGGGATCTAATTGTTATCGGATGACTAGTCATAAGGTGTCGTAAGAAGATTCCGGCTCAAGACCGGAATCACACTTTGATCAATAACCGCAATTTATATTTTAAATTCCCTTTTTAGCTACTCACCCCGTTTTAAATATTGAACGGTTATCGTGGCGGAAGCCATGAACTCCTACCTATTGAGCAGTCTTGACATCTTGGCTGACTGTTCATTCCGATGGAAAACAACTCCGGGTTAAACAAACCCGGGTGGCAGCCTTATCTTTTTTGCACTACTGAATCTTGAGATATCAATTCCATTTGCCCGCAAAAAAAATAGGGCAGAACACGGGACTGGAACAAGCCAGGAGCAACAGACCCTGCTTTCCAAAAACTTAGAAAAATAATCAGAATCCTGCCAGATGTATTATCGATCTCAAGGTTTGATATGCAGAAATTTTATTTCTTTCTTCCATTCCTGTTTCCATTGATCTCTTGTTCTCAGAACAAAACATGAAGCACTACTTTAGAAATAGATGAAGATTTGGTTCCTCAATAAAATTTTACATCCTTGAAGTTCGTGACCGAAGGAAAACCTTGTATTGCCTTGATTAACAATCGTTATAGTGACTTTATAGACAAACTAAAGTTTTCCTTTTCACGTTCTATTATTCTTAAACCAATTGATAAAATTAACGATGGATACCCAAGCGAAGAAGAAACGGAGGTTTTAAACAAGCTTCAAAGCCGGATTATTTCAGAATTCATCAGTCTGCTTGAACCTTAGTTTCTCATCAGGACAAGCACACTGCCCGACTGCCGGGATATTCTGCCTTACATTGAGAATGACCGCAAATTAGCAGCTGTTATTCTAATCAGGCTAAAGGATCAAAACGGTAGAATAAATACGATTTCGCTTGAAGAAGATAAAGATTGGGAAGCTGTAGAATCATTCTACCGGGTAATTGCTCTTAAAAATTAAGCGTCAAACTTATCCAGAAGTTTAATGAGTGTAGCAAAGTCCTTAGGATAGCCGGCCTCAAAAGTCATTTCAGTATGCTCATCAATCTTAAAAGTAATTTGACGAGCATGCAGTGCAAATCGCTTCATAATGGGTAGTTCCTCCTGGTCCTTACTTAATCTGTAAGCCCGTTTAATTTCAGATAAATAGACGGGTTTGCCCCCATACATTTCATCGCCGGCTATATTGGCCCGTTGAGATGCAAGATGTATGCGGATCTGGTGCATTCTGCCGGTAATTGGCCTGCATTCAACCAAAGTGTAGTGTTTATAATACTTTAGTGAATTGAAAATAGTTTCAGCAGATTTACCCTCTTGTCGGTTAATGGCGACATTTTTAGCCCCAAGATTGAGAATTGGAAGGTCTACATGCAAATTTTCAAATACATGAGTTCCATTAATTACTGCATAATATACCTTGGTTACCTTTCTATGTTCAAATTGCATTGAAATAAAACGATAGGTTTCAGGATTTTTTGCAATGATCATCACGCCTGAGGTTTCCCGATCTAATCGATGACATATCTGAGCATCATCAGTATATTGCCTGGCCAATCTGAGTAAATTGTTTTCACCTCCCTCCCTGTCATCTAAGGAACTTAAAAAGGCAGGCTTATTGACAATGATCAGATTGTTGTTTTCAAAAATTATTAAATCTTTAAATGGGGGAAACTTCACTATGCTTTATTTGGAAACAAAAATAAGATTTTAATTCCAGCTGAGCGAAGCTTTAAACCTGCTGATTTTAGCTTGATCTATTTCAATTCAAACTTGTATCCTACTCCTTTTACCGTGCTCACATAATTATCTCCTAATTTTTCACGAAGCTTGCGGATATGTACATCGATGGTACGGTTGGTTACGAATACTGATTCCTCCCAGATGTTTTTTAAAATCACCTCACGGGTAAAGACTTTTCCCGGTTTCGAAGCCAGTAAATATAAAAGCTCAAATTCCTTTTTTGCGAGCACAACCCTTTCGCCTCCTTGATAAACCAAAAATGCTTCACGGTCTATCACCAAATCACCAATTCCAAGTTTGTTATCCGACTCGATATCAGATTGAACGTTTCTTCTCAGAATCGCATTGATACGGCTTGTCAGCGCACGAGGCTTAATCGGTTTGGCAATGTAATCATCTGCGCCTACATTAAAACCGGCAATTTCAGAATATTCCTCACTTCGTGCTGTGAGAAAGACCATAAAGGTATTTTTAAATTCATTCATGCCACGAAGGATACGGCAGGCTTCAATTCCATCCATTTTTGGCATCATAATATCCAAAATGATTAGATCAGGAAGTACTCGTTTAGCTTCAGCTACTGCTTCCTGACCATTGGAAGCGGTAAATACCTG
>VGGW01000119.1 GCA_016868395.1 Bacteroidota bacterium
AGTGCCGGTTATTTGAATGGCTATGGTGATCCGGAATTTATAAGTGAGCTTCCTAAATTTCATTTACCCATGTTCCGTCAAGGCACCTACCGTGCGTTTGAAATAAAAGGGGATTCGATGCTTCCTCTTCAATCAGGAACCATCGTGGTCGGCGAATATCTTAGCAATTGGAATGATGTAAAACCCGGAGATACCTATGTGGTTATAAGCAAAAGTGACGGAATAGTCTACAAAAGAATTGGGAATAGGGTAAAGGAAAATAAAACCATCAAACTGATTTCAGATAATCCCATTTACGAGCCCTATACCATTGATTCGGATGAATTACTGGAGATTTGGAAAGCAAAAGCTTATATCAGTACTAACTTTCCTGAACCCACTCCGGAACCTACACTCGAAACGCTAACCCATATGGTTTCTCAGATGCAAAAATCAATTTCAAACCTTGATAAAAACCGTAATTAACCACAGTTCGATATTAGAAATTATCCTTTTGATAGAACTCCTATTGCTCCGGAGGCCTATGATTTGATTTTGGAAAGCAATACCTACGTATTATCGCTTCCTTCAGCCCTTTCCTCCGGAGTATTTCCGGCAAGAAATGGTACCTTATCTCAAATCCTCCATCGCCGGAAGATACCTCCTTCGGCAAGGTTTAGTTTACCTAAAACTGTGTTTCATTGGTGCCCGCAGTCCGGTAATAGAACCCCAAAACCGGGTGGCAGCCCTATCTTTTTTGCCTTACTGAACTTTAGGATAAGGATTCCATTTCCTGCAAAAAAACAGGGCAGAACACGGGGCAGACTGAAAAAAATAACTAGGCCCCGGCAAGATCTTTTATCAATCTAACCTAAATTAGATTGTTTATATCGAACTCAGGTTAATTAGTAAAAATCTTCAAAACATTAACCCTGAATCATAGCAGGGCTATTTTATGATTACTAAGCTTTCTGCAAGCTTGGGCGACTTTGCTCCGCTTTATTTGAACCTGTATCCAATAGGTAAAAATTAATCAAAAATTAGACTCACACTAATCTTAACTCAAGCCATCTCATCGATCGGTCTCTTGTTGTTTAACATAATTTAACATGGTTAATTTAAACCATCGTATAATAAAACCATCTATCTGAAAAATAATATGAACAGATATGAATGTCTTGTGATTATCACATAAGTTCCAAAGGGAATTGATTTTGAAATCGTAAAACTTCATATCCATTAAAAAAATAGAAGATGAAAAAGTTAATAATTAGTACAGCTCCATTTGTTGGACTTATCTCAGCAGCTTATGCACAAGATGAAAAACAAATAAAGAAAACCGCAGAACCTGGTTTGCGGAGGAATCGATTTTTACAAGAAATGAAAAGCCCAGGAGATCGTTCAAAAATTAGTACTGAGGCCATGGAAAAAAGACTAAACCTTAGCCCTGAGCAAAAGGATCAGGTTTATGCCATCAATCTTGAGCGTGCCGAAAAAATGGAAAAACTCCTTAAATCTGAAATGGAAATGAGAAAATCTCATATGCAAAAGCGTAAAGAGATTATGACTGAATCTGAAAAGAAGTTGAATAAGATTCTAACTCAGGAACAACAAAAAACAATGGAAGATTTGAAACAAAGAGCTCAAGAGAGAATGAAAAATAGGTTAGAGCAAAGACCCGGGATTAAGAAAGGTTAAATTGGTTCAAATCGTTTTTCCAAAATGTACTTGTAATGGTACCACTCAGATTCCGGCGAAGGCCGGAATCTCCTTTTCCTTCCTCTCATGCACTTGTCATTCTCGCGAAGGCGAGAACCTCCTTAGGTTAATGACTTATAAAGGTACTTCAAGCTGTTTTTCGATCCTAATTGGAAATTATGATGGGAATTTTTACTGACCGCCTAGGCGGTCAAATGTTTATAGGTACGATACCAGGGGAATCCCGCCCGCCTTGGGCGGGATGATGTAATAAAGTGACGCATGCGACCGCCATCCTGGTAAAAACAGGGTTTATAATTTTTTCATAAACATACGACCACCTCCGGGGTCAATTTTATTGGATAACAAATATGGTCCTGGGGATAAGGAGGTTCCAGCCTTCGCTGGATCCGACAGCTATCGGATGACAATCTCAGGGGTGGTATAAGAGGAGATTCCGGCCTTCGCCGGAATCGAACTAAATGAGAACGAAACCAAGCCCATCTATAACAATCACCTCTGTTTCCAAGAAGACTGAAACCTCCTCAAACTCAAAAATTACACTTGAAGCTTATCTCTGACACAAGTAATATTAAATAAAAGCGACTATTTTCAGGTCGCTTTTATTATTTTTAGGAAAAAAAAATGTGAAGGAAATCAATACATTCATTTCAGATAGTCTTCAAAAACGCATCCTAGATAATTCATACCGGACTTTAAAGCCGGAGAATTCGCTCATCGACTTTTGTTCAAATGATTACCTGGGATTTTCCAGATCTGAAGAATTAAAAAATCTATTTCAAACAGAATTAAAGAAACAGCCTGAATATCATCTGGGTTCCGGTGGTTCAAGACTGTTGGCCGGAAATCATAGTTTTACCGAACAACTTGAGCATCAAATAGCCATTTTTCATGATTCAGAAAGTGCCCTGATTTATAATTCAGGCTTTGACGCTAATATTGGTTTGTTTTCAAGCCTCCCACAACGTGGCGACACCATTATTTCAGATGAATTTATACATGCTTCAATAATCGATGGTATCAGATTGAGCCATGCCAACAGAGAGGTCTTCAGGCATAATGACCTCAACAATCTGGAGCAGAAGTTAAAACTGGCAAAAGGTAGAATATATGTAGTTGTGGAAAGCGTCTATTCTATGGATGGAGATGAAGCGCCACTGCAGGATATATTAAACCTGGCCGATAAATACAATGCTGCTGTAATAGTAGATGAAGCTCATGCAATTGGAATCTTTGGAGCTTCGGGAAAGGGTTTGGTTTATGATCTGGGCCTTAGTACTAGGGTATTTTCCAGAATTATCACATTTGGTAAAGCCTTGGGCACACATGGTTCAGCAATTTTGGGCAGTAGTCAATTAAGGTCTTATTTGATCAATTTTTCAAGATCATTGATATATACCACTGCGGCGCCATTTTTGAATCATCTGTTAATAAAATGCGCATATACCTATTTGAAAAGCATGGACCATCAATCAGAGATTCGTAAACGGATTGATTATTTCACAAAACAGGTCAGTCCGAATCTGAAACTTCTAAAAAGCCACTCAGCAATTCAAATTATTGTTATACCAGGTAATGACAAAGCGAGGGAAGCTGCTCAACTCTTACAAAAAAATGGATTTGATATCAGAGCAATATTAAGTCCGAGTGTTGCCAAAGGGTCTGAACGTCTGCGTATTTGTCTTCACAACCATAATTCATTCGAGCAAATAAAAAATCTCTGCGAACTTTTAAATCACATATGATGATCAAACGTCCGATTTTCGTTACCGGCATAGGAACCGGAATTGGTAAAACCATAGTCTCTGCTGTTCTGGTTGAAAAATTAAAAGCCGATTATTGGAAACCTATCCAATCGGGCGATCTTGATGATAGCGATACGGCTAATGTCAAAAGTTTGGTCTCCAATGATTCTACCAATTTTCATCCTGAGGCATATAAACTTACCCAACCCTATTCTCCGCATAAATCTGCTGCATTGGATGGAATAAAGATTGCTTTCGAGTCAATCTGTATACCTAAAACAAACAATCAATTAATCATTGAAGGTGCAGGAGGATTAATGGTTCCACTCAATGATAACCATTTAATAATCGACCTCATAAAAGAATTAGATGCCGAGGTTATTTTAGTTTCTAAAAACTATTTGGGAAGTATCAATCATACCTTAATGTCTGCAACAATTTTAAAAATGAAGGGTATTCCAATTAAGAAATTAATATTTAATGGAGAAGAAGATCAGAGTTCTGAAAAATATATAAGTCAGTATCTCAAAATTGATTATTTAAAAATTCCGCACTTTCATGAACTAAACCGAAAATCAATTCAAGAATTTGCTCAGCACTTTCAGTTCTAAAATAAGCATTAAAATTAACGTTTACCATACTTTGGAAAGTATCTAAAGCTATCGCGACCTTGTCGGAAAAATTGAAATAAAAAATTCGGGCAGCTACAAAAAAAATTGGGGTATTTTCTTTTGAAAATACCCCAATTAATAAAATTATTGCCTAAAGACTGTTCGCTAAGTAATAGCAAATCAAATAAACTTAGTAAAGGATTTTCATCCTATACTAAGTTTACTGGTTATTACGGTAAAATCGTTAGCGTATATCTTTTAAAGTTTGGATTCGGAACGATTCCAGCAGAACCTCCGGCAATATCAATCACCAATCTCACACCGGTAGCACCAGTAACACTGCCAGGTATTAAAGTGATTGGAATGGTTGTAGAGCTAGAATATGCCGCAATAATTACGTTGTTATCTGTTGAACCAAGGGTGTAATGTACTCCGGCCCTTGCGGTACTGGAAGCATCCACAGTGAACGGAATCGTAATTGCAGCACCTTGCTGCGGTCCAACCAATTGAATCAAGGCATTTGCCGATCCGGGTGTTGCAGTAGCGAGCCTAACAGTCCTTAAAGTAGGCTTGAATTCTGTAACCGTTGGACCATTGAATTTTTGGTCATCCTCTGGGAAACAAGCTGACAAGCTTGCAACAACAACTAGGAGAAATAAATATTTTATATACTTCATGATCTTAAAGATTAGTATCCTGGATTTTGTTTAATAAGTGGATTTAATATAGTTTGAGCTTGGGGAAGCGGAGCTAAAACTCTAAAATCTGTGTAAGGCAGCGTTGGAACACCTGCAGGTTTGCTTATATTTAAACCTCTTCTTTTAAAGTCGAAGAAACGATGCCCTTCCAGATGTAATTCAACTCTGCGCTCGTTAAATACTAAATCCATAAGTGCGGTTCCAACGGTTGTAGAAGGAACAGCAGCTAAGCCTCTTCTAGTTCTGATCGCACTTAAATCCTCTTGAGCCAAGGTAGATTTCCCTTGTTGAGCACGAGCCTCAGCACGAATCAAATAAACTTCAGAAAGACGGATTACAGGAATGTTATTATAAAAGTTTCCTTTGTGAGCCGGGAATTTCAAACTGAATGAAACCATAGCACCACCATCTAAAGTCTCCTGGAAAGCATTTCTTCTCACATCACCTGCCTCAAAAGAGTTCATTAACTCCGCTGTTGCTCTCACAGAAAATACACCTCCAATGGTTTTTTGGGATAAAGAGTTCATTGAATTATTGATACCATCTACGGTTGAGAAGTTTTCAGTACGATAATCCAATTCAAACATAGACTCTGCATTTGGCACAGAGGCAAAGGCAGCCACATAACCGGTAGCGCTGGCTAAGTTTGTAGATCCTTGCTTACTGGCAATTGCATTAGTTGCTGCTAATTCAGCATCAGCCCATTTTCTTTGATAAAGATAAACTCTTGCTAATAGCGCAAATGCAGCACCTTTGCTTGCTCTGAATACACCGGCACTTCCTACTGCAACCGGCAGTAGTGTACTTGCTTGTTTGAGGTCATCCTCGATAAGTTTGTAAACTTCATCTACGCTTGCACGAGGCTTAAAGTCGGCTTTACTTACGTCATCAGTTGGAAGAGTACGAATTACCACTCCTTCATTCCATCCATTCACAGCAAAACCCGGCTCATAAGAATAAACACGAAGCATGTCATGATAGAACAAAGCGCGCATGAAGAACGCCTGTCCTTTTAAAGCATCTTTATCTGCTTGGGCAGCTGTTACACGATCAGCATTGCCAATGATGAAGTTAGCTTCATTAATCGCAGGATAAAGTGTTGCCCATAAATCGATATGAGCGTTTGGTGCATTTATTCTTTCCGATACATATCGACCTCCCGGATTAGAGGTGGTTGTGTAATTATCGGCCAATACTTCGGGAGCAATCAGCATCCGCTGACCATAATACAGGAAGGATTGAGCTCTTGAATAAAGCGATACAGAAATTGCATTAACACTTGCAAAATCAGTTAATGCGGCGTCAGCGGCAATTGATTGCTTTGGCTGAACGTCGAGTGCGTCTTTACATGAAGTTCCGGCTAAAACCAGACTCATGATAGATGCAGCGAATATTTTCTTATTCATAATTTTCAATTTATAGATTATAAACCAATTTGAAGTCCGCCGGTATATGTCCTGGCTTGTGGATTGTTACCTATTTCGTTAAATCCGATTGGAATCTCAGGATCTAAGCCAGGATACTTCGTAAATGTTAACACATTGATACCTGTTGCAAATACACGAACATTGCGCAATTTAACCTTGGAGGCTATACTTGCCGGAATAGTGTAGGATAAGGTGATATTCTTTAAACGAATATAAGAAGCATCATATAAATATCTGGTGGAACCTGTAGTCAAGGCAGAGGATAGACCTCCGGCATTGTTAGGATGGGCGGAAGATCGGCTTAAAAATCTAGGAACCGCTGTAATCTGTCCTGGAATAATCCACTGCTCAGCAAGCTGTGAGACAATTTGGTTATCATCAGAAGCTCCTGAATTCCAAATAGTCTGGCGCATACTCACAAAAGATTTGTTACCATATTGGTACTGGAATAGGAAATCTAAATTTAAGTTCTTATAAGAAATAGTGTTATTCAAACCTCCGAAAAATTTAGGATAACGAGTACCACGAACTATTTGGTCATTGGCAGCCACTAAATTATAAGTATAGTTTCCAGCGCCATCATACCACATTGGTCTACCATCGGCAGGATTCACACCGGCCCAACCATAGGTCCAGATAATATCCACCGGTTGTCCAACTATGAACGAAGTTCCAATACGGTCAGAACCACCTTGGAGCAAGGATAAAATTTTATTTCTTTGGAAAGAAATATTAAAATCTGTAGACCATCTAATACCGGCTTTAGTATTAAGATTCACGGTATTCAAACCCAATTCAATACCTTCATTCTGAACCGATCCGATATTTTCACTGATAGACGAGAAACCGGAGTCAGAAGGTAATGGTCTGCTCAACAAGAGATTATCATTTATACGACGATAAACATCGACACTACCCGTGATACGATTCTTGAAAAAACCATAGTCAAGTCCAAGGTTGGTTGTCTTGGCTTGCTCCCATGATAGGTTGTTGTTTCCCAACTGAGAAGGTCTGATACCATTTGCTCCAAGATAGCCACCACCTGCTCCAAACAAGGCACGGGATGCAAAATCTGCAATCTGATCATTACCAACCACACCATAACTTGCACGAAGCTTCAAATCAGAAATAACTTTATTATCGGCCAAGAAATCTTCTCCCGAAATTCTCCAGGTACCAGAAACACCACCGAAGTAACCGTATTGTTTGTTAGAACCAAAGCGAGAGCTACCATCATATCTCAAGGTACCTGAGATATAGTATTTCTCTTTGTAGTCATAGTTCAATTTACTAAACAAACCAGCTTTTTTGTAACCGGTAAAGAACCCGTTAATAGACAGCGGTGTTCCGTTTTGTAAACTTCTGAAAAAAGGATTTGGGAATCCGGACCCTTGAGCGGTTGCACTCTCGACATTTTGTTCTTTTAATTCACCCCCAAACAAGGCTGCCAAATTGTGACTACCAAAAGTCTTATTCCAGTTGGCCGTAACGTTTGAGTTAAAGTCCAAATTACGAGTGTTAATAACAGTTGAAGTACCACCATTACCCGCAAATGCCGGAATAGTAGCAGGTCTCTGGTTATCATCCCGGGTATCTACAAAATCAATACCTGCAAAACCTGTAACTGAAAGAGAAGGAGTTACTTTGTAAGTTGCTGAGAAATTACTAACAGTCTGTAATGCGTTACCCATTCTAACTTCATCATAAGCCCCCTGCACAATGTTATAAGCAAAACCAGCTTTTAATGCTGCCCCTTGAGTGTAAGAACCATCAGGTTGATAGATCGGTACATCCGGACGTAAAGTGAATGGATAGAAAAACGGACTGTTAACAAATGCACCATCGGCAATAGAACCAAAAATTCTGGTTGCCGTCATCGACACATTACCGTTAACACTAAGCTTGTCAGTTATTTTATGTCCAATGTTAGTCCTGAATGTCCCTCTTTTGTAATAAGACTGAATAACTTGTGCTTCCTGATTAGTGTAAGAACCTGAGATATAAAAACTCGTCTTGGCATCACCTCCTGAAATTGATAAGTCATAAATTCTTGAATTACCATCACGAGCTATGGCATCAAACCAATTCGTGCTTGGAGCAGTTGCATTGGTTGGATCTCCATAGAAGGCAATCGCGGCAGACTGTGAAATACCCGCATTAACAGCTGCAGGAACTAATATCTGTGCATACTGTTGAGCATTGGCGACATCATAGCGGGCAACATTTTGCGAAACCCCTTGCTGGGCAGCAAAATTAACCTGAGAACTGCCGCTTTTACCCTTTTTGGTGGTTATTAATACCACACCGTTTGATGCAGCCGCACCATAAATGGAGGCAGCCGCTGCATCTTTCAAAACTTCAATGCTTTCAATATCATTCGGGTTAATTGAAGCCAAAGTATTGGATGAAGCTTGTCCGGAAATAGAGGTTGTTTTCAATTGCACACCGTCAACAATGTAAAGCGGATCGTTTCCGGCGCTGATTGAACCCACACCCCGTACTCTTACGTTGATTGCTCCACCCGGCTGACCACTCTGAGCGGTAACCTGAACACCGGCAGCGCGACCTTGTAATGCACGATCGAAACTCTGCAGAGGTAGATATTCGAATTGTTTACCGTTAACACGTGCACTGGCTGATCCAAGATCTCGCTTTTGTGCCACACCGTAACCGGTTACAACTACCTCAGCAATTTGCTG
>VGGW01000120.1 GCA_016868395.1 Bacteroidota bacterium
TTTATTAAATCGAAATATTCCGGCTTTATTCGTAACCGCCGTTTTACCAGTAGCCAATAAGGTTACATTGGCACCTGATAAAACCTGCTGATTTGTATCATCATAAATTGTACCGCTTAAGCGAAAATTGCATTCTTGTGCAACTGCCTCACTTATTAAAAAGCTTAAAGCAAGCATACATAAAACACTCATTTTCATTATAAGAAATTGGTTCTTCATGTGGATTGAATAACACTAAACAGAATAACTTCCAGAAAATTTATGATAAATACTCTAGGGATGTGTCACAAAAAATGATAAAAAATTTGAATTAAAAGAGATTATCACTCAGAAAGGAGTGAATAAAAAATAGAAAAACTATTCTGATGGGGGTCCTCTTAAACCGAAGAGGAGTAATTCAGCAACATATCCTGTAACTTGATTGTTGAGAAATACCGACATCACAGGGGAAAGTTTTATTTTCTCGATAAAATTTGTTTTAGTAAATGTTTTATCGAAATGAACAGAACAAACCCAGCAGTAATCAGCATAATTTTTTGCACTAATTCCTTCTTTTTCGCTAGATTTTAACTGCTTGGTGTTCGTATCAGCAAGAAAAGGGTCGTGATTGTGGAACATGTCAAGTGGCAAAAGTACAGCGGAAAATGCCATCAGCAAAAAAGCCGATAAATAGATTCCGTATGATTTCTTTAACTTTTGCATATTTTGAAATACAAATGTAATCACTATTTAAGAAAAAATCAAAGAGCAAAGAATATTTCTATTGGCTGAAGCACATTCATATGCCTTTTCCGAATGAAACAAAAAGAATTTAATTCTTCTTCATGATATAGGCAAAAATATCTCTAACCTCCTGATCATTCAGCCGGTCTAAAATGCGCTCAGGCATAACCGAAATTGGCGATGCTCTCATTTCTTTAATTTGTTTCATCGAAAGGATGAACTCTTTTCCGGTTTGAGTTAAAATGGTTTGGGTATCTCCATTACTTGCTGTAATCTTACCTTCAATAGTTCGTCCATCCGTGGTCATGATCTTGTGAAGGCCATAGCCTTCCCTGATATCTGCATTCGGGTCAATCACATTCAGTAAAAAATAATTTAAATTGGAACGTTCATATCCTGTGAGTTCAGGACCAATATTTCCACCTTCATTAAATAACCTATGACAATACCCGCAATTAGCTAGGTAAAGGATTCTTCCATTTTTTTGATCACCGCTACCGGATTTAATAATTTTTGCAAACTTGGTGAACGCTGCGTTTTTTTCTTTAGCACTTGATGGTTTTAAATTTGGCCAATATTGATTAGTTAATGAACTAACCTTTGGGTCATTAAAAAGTTTAAACCTTCGGGCAATCTGATCAGATATGTCTGCCTTATTTATTTTCTTGGTATCGCTTATCGCAGTAAATAATTGATTTGTCCAACTTAATCTTGTGGCTAGTAATTCCAGTGCTGCATTACGAACACCTATGTCTCCTCTGAACTGAGGATAGGATTTTACCACTCGCAAACCAATATCATCTAAATCATATCGCTGTAATGCCAATAATACCGCTTCCTTCATGGCCCCTGTTGACTTACTACTTTCGATTATTTCTAGCAATACAGGAACTGATTCTACGTGATTAGTTTGCCCAAAAGTTAAAATATATGACAATCGCTGATTAAATTCAGCCTGATCATTAGCAATAATTTTAAGTGCCTTTTTTACAGCCCAAGAATTTCCCTGTTTAATGGCTAATGTTAGCGGACCACCAAAAAGTTCAGATTGGTATGGTTGAATTGCCTTTGTGAGCACAGTTGATAATCCAATTACATCCCTTCCCCTTAAACCTTCCTGTAAACCACTCATCAATATTTTAGCTTGAGCTCTAGCTGGAGCAAGACCAATTAATCTGGAAGCTGCCCTGTAATTGGCCTCTCCGGAAGCCATGACATAGCGTTGCATCAGGCGTTTCAATAAAACCTCCTGAACAAGTTTGCTCTGCCAAATAGCCTTATCTTCAAACATGTTAAGCAAAATATCTCTATCTGACTCAGCTTTTGACTCCATAGCCCACCAAATTTGGAGTGGAATATCCGGATCATTTGAATCCTCATGATTTTTAAGGAGATTTTTTATTATAGGGATTGCGTAGGATCCTGTCAGTCTCTTAGCGCTTGCGGCAAGCTGACTTCTAACAATCACACTGGGCTCTTGTGCTGCAAGTAATATTAAACTTGCTGCAATTGAACGGGAAACTTTTTTTCTATCTCCCGAAAGCCGCACAGCCCATTCCCGAACGTATTGATCCTGATGCTTTAATGCGATTCCAGCAATTTCATCGCTGAAACCTCCACTCAGATGAATTGCCCAAAGGGTTTCCAATGCCAAATCCGCCGGACCGGTTTTCAAACTATTTGTTAATTTTGGAATAACTGATCGATCCTTACGATTTGCAAATTGAAGTAAGGCCTGTTGACGGAACCATTTATTCTTACTTTCGAGCTGTTTGAGTAACTGCAAATTTGTAAATTTACTAAGATCAAATTTTTGAAATGCCGGGTTGGAATTTTTAGCTCGAAGGCGGTAAACCCGACCTGAACTCTTATGCCAGGTATCCCTGGGATCAACATGAGAGAGCCTGCTATCATACCAATCAGCTAGGTAGACAGCACCATCCGGACCGGCTTTTATGTTTACGGGTCTGAACCAATGATCATTTGTTTCAACAATCTTTTTTTCATCCACATTTTTTAATGCAGATCCATTGTTCTCAAATCGGCTAAGTATAACATAATTTAACAGGGGATTTACAGCAAACAACTTACCTTCATAAACCTCAGGTAAGGTACCTCCTTCATACCTGATCAAGGAATGAGTAAAGCGAATTTTTTCTCCCTCCAGTTCCATATTCTCGAGATTACCAAAAGTATAGGAATTGGTGTATGGCCCATGTTTGCCTAAGCTCCTGGGATAATATCCGCCCTGTTTATAGTATGGACCACGGTCAGAACCATTATTACCCGAATAAAGTCTGCCTTTACTATCAAAGTCAATATTAAAAGTATTACCTCCGCCTTCAGCAAAAACCTCGAAAACTTTAGTATCAGGATGGTATCTCCAAATAACCTGTCCGGAAAAAGTAATGTTTTTGGTAACTGCAGAACTGATATTAGCTGTAGTCGTGCTACCCTGAGCCCCATACAACCATCCATCAGGACCCCAACGTAAACTATTTGCTACTGCATGGGTATCCTCCAGGCCAAAGCCACTAAGACGAACTTCCGGTTCTTTGTCAGGAATACCATCTGCATCGGTATCATCATAAGAAAGTAAATATGGTGGGTTGAGTACCCATATTTTACCTCTGCCGGTGACAACGCTGGTTGCAATATTAAGTCCTTTTATAGACTCAATCGACTTATCATAGGTACCGTTGCCATCCGTATCTTCGAAAATGCTGATCTTATCAGCCCCTTTCAGTCCGCCGGGAGGTGCCAAAGGTACCTTGTCGAATTGAACCCGTAAAAAATTATCAACACTCGTAACTTTTAAACCCAGTGGATAAGGATACTGATGATATTGAACCACCCAAAGACGGCCACGATGATCAAAACTAAGCTCGACCGGCTGAATAATGTCAGGCTCAGATAAGACCAAATCCATGCTTAGGTCATCAGGAATCCGAAAATTAGCCAATGCTTTCTGAGCTTGGGTAGGCTGTGTTGAATCTGTTAAAGCACCTAATCCTTTGAATGCTTCCATGTATTTGACCACATCTTCATTGGCTGCAACATCTGTGATACTCGGTGCATTATTTTCTTTATTACTTTGACAAGCCTGAAGCCCAATACTCAAAATGAGCAGTGTTAAAAAGAACTTAATAGTATAATTCATCAAAATGAGTTATTAATCCTTAATCTATTGAAACATTATCAATTACCCGTATATTCTTTGCATGATTACTAATTGCTGCCAGTTTACCAGGAGCAATGCTGTTATCCTTGACCAAAGTACCCGCACAATCGCCTTTTAAATATAATCCTCTGAGCATCGAATTATTTTTATTACCCTCAGTAATGATACAATTGATAATCTGTGAATTGATATTCTTATCGAATTGAATGCCATTGAATTTTGGATTTTTTATTTGGCATGTGCTCAGGCTTACTTCACTACTGTTTTTTACAATTATAGCACCTCCATCTTCCTCATTGCCATTCCCTGAACCATCAATAATATTATCACTTAACACAATATTTTCTCCCTGATTGAGGAAAAGACCACCTTTTGCCTCCGGTTGGGTAGGAAAATAATCCTCATTATGGTCAAATATATTGCCATTAATCATCAAATTAAGGGCATTATTTGCTAATAAATGGTGCAAATATCCACGGATGAAAGTATTACCGGTAATATTGATCCCTCTTGTATTTTCAAGGTGTATATTAACTTCCTGATTGCTAATATGATTGCCGGTAATACTCCATAAACCTATCTTATCCCTATTACCCTCTAAACCCAAAAAACGAATGTTTGCTCCCCCCGGACTAGGAATTGCCTGGATGGTATTACCGGATATGGTTCCTTCACGAACACTCCCGCCCTTCGAACAATCCACTAAAATATCGGCTGATGAAGATTCCGAAGGATCACAGTTATACTCGATGTCACTACCAGTGATCTGAAAATTACGAATCTCACTATTTAAAACTTTGATTCCGCCCTTCTTACAATAGCTGATATGACTTCCGCTGATTATAAACTGATGAATATTCACCTGATCCAGAAAAATACCTATGCCGCTGGCATTGTAAATATGACAGGCATCAATCAAAACATTTCGGTTTCGGGAGGTAAAATAAATTCCGTTGCGGACATTTCTGATGAGTAAGGCACGTAAGGTCGGCATTAGAGTGTTTTTAAGTTCTATTCCATCCGATTTAGCATGATTCCCTACAATTTCAAGAGCATCAAGCAAAGGCATACGTTCTTTTTCCCAGGTGATTTGTTGAATAGAAGATGGAAGAGCTGACCCTTTATCATGAGAACCAATAAAACGAAAGGCAGGTCCCTCTCCTTCCATGGTGATTACCGGACTCCCGCCCCGACCTGAAAGACCCAAAGTCCCATAGCGTGATAAATCTATTTCTATGGTTCTGATTATCCGATAATTGCCTCTGGGAAACTCAACCAAACCATCGGTACAAGCCTTGATTGCCGCAATAATAGCCTTCGTGTCATCGGCCTTACCATCACCTTTTGCTTCGAAATCTTTAACATTCACTGCACTGGCTAGTTCACAGCATAGACAGAAGCTTATACAAACTAAAAGTTGCTTTATCAGGTAATTGGAAAAACTTTTCATTAAATTTTTAATCAAATACTAGTTAATCAATACCTCATCAAAAAGTATTAAAGCCTCCTTACCCTTTCTTTGATGCCATCCCGGTAACTTGTCCAGTGGTTTTGCTACGAGTTTAATTAAAGAAACTGTTGTGGGTTTAAATTTAAGTTCGTGTTTAATGGATTGTTGAGGATCCTTTTGGGAAGGCATTTTCGGCGATATAACCTTCAATAGTTTTAAATTATCAAGATCCGGACCACCATAAGCTTCAATTCGGAGAGGTGGAAAAACTGAAGCATTAACATTAACGATAGAATTTAAAACAATAGAGCTCATTTGAACAGACTTGTTAAATTTTAGGACAACCTCCATATCCCTTTCCTTAAATCCCTGCCAGTTGGTATGATTGATATCCGGGTCGGCCAATTGACCATCGATTAATGTTTTACTTCCATTTCCTTTGTAACTGATATCAGCGACACTCAAGAGACTGATATTGTCGGGTTTAATGGCAGATTTGAAGAAAGAAAAAGTACCTATCTCACTACTTTTCCATCCAATTTTATAGGCCTTTGCTTTTAGAACCCCATTCGCTGCGATGGCAATTTCTTTATTGTAAACATAGGAAGTTAAACTATCAGGTTCAGAATCATCTAATGTATAACGAATTTCAACATCTTTTATAGGGTGGACAAGTTTAATATTCATCCGGTTGATAAACACCCTGGACTTGTTCTCAATGGAAGGTTTGGATAATTGAATGAGCGTTTTCCCATCATCCTTAAAACCTGTAATTAGACTTAGCGAGCCATTCAGGTTTTTAATCTTTATTATATCTTCCTCTGATATGGAGGTATTCCATATCGTTAACTCTCGAAGGTTATTATTTGAAATTAGAGGAATAATTTGTTGCAGATTTATTTTTGTTCCGGACAAGGATAAAGATTTCAATTTTTTAAGTGAAAGAAGTTCTTTTAGTCCGCCACCCTGAATATCAGTAAAATTTAAATCAAGCTTCTGTAATTCATCGAAAGCTGAAATAAATTTCAAATCCTCATCCTTAACCGGCATTCTACTCAGTCTAAGGGATACAATTTGTTCTTTAATCTTGGATAATTCCCGTAATGATTTGGAATTATATTCATTTCTATTGAAAAAACTTACAGCCAATGCGGGCGAATTTAATGCCACCTGACTTACCCTACGATAAAAAGTATTGAGTTCTTGAATTACTTTCGGATCTGCAGACTCAAATTCATATTCTTCCTTAAGGCTATTTACAGGCTTAAGCTTAGCAGCAGCGAAAATTCGTATTGAATCCGTTGCAGGTAAATCTATAACCCTTTGTTTAAAGTTGGGCTTATCTTTTATCCAATTGAATAAAATTCTAACTTCTTCGGGACTAAGCTGAGGTTTTCCGGAAGGGGGCATATGCTTCTTATTGTTTAAAGGCATATGTATTCTTTCTAATATTAAACTAATTTGAGGATCTCCGGCAACATATAATTTACCTGTTTTTCCACCTTTCATGATGGAAACCGTATCTGTCAGTTTAAGTTGACCTTTTAATTTTTCATCGCTATGGCAGCTGACACATTTCTCTTGAAAAATAGGCTGAATAACGTGATCGTAAACCAATGCTTCGTCTAATGGAATCAACTCCTTTTTGGATACAGGCTCTAAAACAAAGTTTTCTCCATGAGTGAGTACAGCACCCAAATGCCCGGCAAGTACGATACTGATACACAGTGCTGAAGCTGCTATTTTTGTAAAGGCAGCTTTAAACCAGATGGTATCTCTGCCAATAAAAATAAATGAGGATAAAAAAACTATACTTACTCCTGACCATTTATGCCAGCCCAATGTATCTCCACCATCATATGCTTCTTCCAAAGAAAGAAATATTCCCATGATTACTGTAATAGCCGCTAACACAATGCCAGAAAACATCAAGAAACCGGTTATTTCCCTATAGAATTCTCTTTTTTCATCCTTGATTTTAAATTGAAAAAATTCCATTAATGAAGAAACCAATAGCAAGACGATTGGGAAATGCAAAAGCATGGGATGCATTCTGCCAAATGTCTGTAACCAAGAAGGAATAATCAGTTTATTTTCGAAAATCAATAAAAAAACAATTAGAGTATTTAGGAATAATAAAATATTACCTGAATAACTTTTCAGAATGATCTTCATAAATAAACTGAATTGGGTTTAAACTCGTTTGAATTTATATGGATATACCTTACCGGATGCCCATTGTGCCACATATAGATTTTCATCTTTATCAACACACACATCGTGTGGATGAACAAATATCTTTTCAGCCTGAGTCATCGTTTGTAATTGTGAATCTTTATTATAAATTGGCTCTGTGCCACCAATATTCGAAACAACTTTGTTCTCTTTATTCAGAATTGTCACGAAACCAGAGCCTGCATTCGACAAACTTGGAGATCGCAACACTGCCGCATAGAGATGATCATTTTGAATTACCGGCCGGCATACACAGGCGCCTGGCAATCTGATAATTTCCTGAAGTTTTCCATCGAAGGAAAAGCGCTTAAAACAATTTCGGGTTCTATCCGTCACCAATAAACTCGGCTGACTATGACGACGATCAATGACGATTCCATGAGCATTGTCTAAATGATCATCGCCAACTCCTCTTCCACCAAAATAGCCCTTTAATTTCCCCATGGAGTCGTAATGTAAAACAAATTGAGCACCATAGCCATCGGCAACAAAGAAATCACCATTGGAATCAACGGCAACTTCCGTTGGAACAAATTCTTTGGCATTCTTGTAAATACCTGCGTCTAAAGGAACATCAATAGTCATCACTATTTTACCACTCAAGGTAGTTTTGTAAACCTGATGCTTCTCGGTATCTGTGATAAAAAGAAATTGAGTACCATTTTCATCAGCCAGTGTAAGTCCGTGCCCACCCGGAAATTCATTACCCCAAGATTCGATAAGCCTACCTGATTGGCTATAAATCAATAAATTATTCTTGGTTTCATTTGTGAGTAGAATTATTCTGCCTTTCTTATCCTGCACCATTTCATGGCAGTCTTTGACAGGATACTTGGAAGAATCCAATTTTCCCCATTGGCTATCCATGGTGTAGCGCATACCATTATGCCCATAAACGGGGCCTTTATCTTTTGCAAAAAGGTCCTTTGTAATTAATAAGCCTGCACTTAAACTTATTGTATTTTGAACGAATTTTCTTCTATTCATCGATGAATGGATACTAAATTTGTTAAGCTAAGATATCGTTAATAACCTTACCTGAAACGTCTGTCAGACGATATCTTCTGCCCAGATGTTTAAAGACCAATTTTTCATGATCCAAACCCAACTGATTCAGAATTGTAGCCTGTAAGTCATGCACATGAACCGGATTGTTAACTACATTATAACCGATATCATCCGTTTC
>VGGW01000121.1 GCA_016868395.1 Bacteroidota bacterium
TTGATTTCTTCGACATAGGCATTTACTCCATCACTATAAGCTGTAATTATTTCTTCGCCATCCGGGTGGTAATGATTCATCTCCTGTTTCATATCCCCCCTGAACTTAAATAAACGGGCGCCAATATCCCGTTTGAGCTCACGTTCCCCTAGGATTTCTGCTACCGTGCCTGTAGCCTGTCTTCTCCAAATTTCAAACTGAAATAGGCGGTCTTTTGCAGCAGCATATCCCTGGGCAAAGAACAAATCGTGCTGATTTTTTGCATAAATATGGTTTACACCCCACTCATCCCGGATAATTTCTACCGGTTCTTTCAATCCTTTGACTGATAAATTATCAAAGCCAGATTTGCCGCAGGAAATAAGAAAAGTTCCGAGTAGGATTATGAGGCTAAACTTCAAGGACTTTTGATTGATTTGTGTGGTTGAATTTTGCATGTGAATTGGTATAGATTTTTTTAGGTATTGAATTAAAGTTTCGCAATCTTTTCTGAATATCAGTATTTTAGGACATAGAAACAAACAAGGAATTGTTTTGTTACCAAAGGAGACAATAGTAGAATTTATTTAAGCAACAGGCGACTATGAGTGATTTCAACAGAGCGAATGCTGAATTTTGGAAATGGGGGATTATCTATAATAATCCGAATGATCAGGCAATATGGGTTGATAAGCGTGTAGGTATTGGTTGGACCCTAAATTTTGCACGTAAAGAATCATGGTTTATCATTTTTATGATTCTTGCTATTCCTCTTGCCTTACTGGTGTTTACGATTTTTGGATAGGGTAAGGTTGATTGCTTGTCAATTCCTCTCCGCCTTAGGGTGGAGAAGCAATCTTTTTACTACTATTTTAAATTCATTTTTTTACTCAGTTAATTCCCTTATCTTTTTATTAATTTAACCAGAGTTCGATACATGAAAGATTAAAAAATATCCTTGAAATGGATTCTATGATGCTGCGTATGCGTATGATTTGATTTTGGAAAGCAATACCTGCGTGTTATCGCTTCGTTTAGTCTTTTCCTCCGGAGTATTTCCGGCAAGAAATGCTACCTGATTTCAGATGATTCGTAGCCGGAAGATAATCCTTCGGCAAGGTTTAGTTTACCCGCTGCTGTTTTTCATCGCAACGGGCAGGCCGGTAATAGAACCCCGGGCACTGTTAAACAAACCCGGGTGGCAGACCTATCTTTTTTGCATTTCTGAATGTTATGTGAGCTATTCAACTCTCAGCAAAAAAATAGGGCAGAACACGGGACTAGAATAAGCCAGGAGCAACAGACCCTGCTTTCCAAAAGCTGAGCAAAATAATCAGGCTGCGGTAAGATGATATATCGATCTCAGGTTGATTTATTTTCTGAAGTGACCGTATCAACATATAATTATCTATGATGGCAAAGTTTCTTTTTCAATCCCTCCATATGAAAAAATTAAGATTAATTCTGGCATTTGAAGCAAGTTTACTGCTGGTTTTCATTACTACTAATGGATTCAGAATCATCGAAAATGCCGAAAACTCGCATTTTCCAGTTGAGCATTTTGTAAAGGATAGCATCCCCGGAGTTAAAAAGATTAAGAATGTCATGATCTATGAAGACTCTCAGTTCTATTCCTCATTTCCATCCATTATAAAACGCCCGAACGGAGAATTGCTTCTGGCATTCAGACGCGCACCGGAACGCAAAGTTTTTGGAGAAGGACATACGGATCATGTAGATCCTAACAGTTATCTTGTTTCATTGAGGTCAAAGGATGGAGAAAACTGGTCAAGAAATCCTGATCTGATCTATGCACACCCTTTTGGTGGTTCTCAGGATCCTTGTTTACTTCAACTACAAGATGGAACCTTATTGTGTACCAGTTATGGCTGGGCATTTGTCAGGCCCGAAGGTATGCCAAATCTTAAAAAGCCTTATTTTCTGGCCGGAGGTGCAGTGTTTTTAGGTGGATATCTTGTCAGGTCAAAAGATGGAGGGAAGAGCTGGGGCCAGCCAATCTATCCGCCACATATTGAGCCTGAAATAAATATTACTCCAATGGGTAATCGTGTACCAGCCTACAACCGCGGTGCCTTGCATGAAAGTAAAAGCGGCAGAATTTTCTGGGCAGTTGCTGCAAGTCGTGCACCAGGTAAAACATCTGTACATCTAATCCATTCAGACGATAAGGGCCAGACCTGGAACTATTCAGCCCCGGTGGCTCTTGATGATAAAATTTCATTCAATGAGACTTCTGTTTATGAAACACCCAAAGGGGATATTCTTGCCTTTCTCAGGACTGCAGGCTACGAAGATCAGGCTTGTATTGCCCGTTCAACTGATGGAGGCAAAACTTTTTGCAAATGGGAGGGAATGGGATTTAAAGGCCATCCTTTAAATGCACTTCGGCTTCCGGACAAGCGGGTTTTGATCACTTATGGGTATCGTCATAAGCCCTATGGCATCCGTGCCCGGATTCTGAATGAAGAGTGCACCGACTTTAAAACTGCTCCAGAGATTATTCTGCGAGGGGATGGCGGAAGTGGCGATCTAGGCTATACCTGGCCAGTTCAATTAGATAAGAAGCGGGTTTTGGTTGTTTATTATTTCAATAAGGATAATGGGACCAGATCGATTCAGGGAACGATCTTAAAAGTGGATTGATTTTAAGCTTTGTTCTTTAAATAAATGAACCTGTCACGCTTTGAGTGACAGGTTCATCAGAATTTTCAGCTTTATAAGTCCATTTTTAATTGGTACTGATTAGGTTTTTAAATACTGCCTTTGGTTCTTAAACCCGATTGGAACGGATACCGGCCTGTGCTTAAGGCCTGTGCAGTATGAGCGCAAAGCGGGGCTACCATTAAAGATTGCAGAACAGCAAATTTCCAATAAATAAAAACTTAGCAGCATAAAGGAAAAGCATCTCTATATCTTACCCTTAAAGATTTAAAATTCAAACAGATTATTTAAATTTATCAGCCTCCCTGTAAGCTTTAATTAACGCCAGTTCTCCTTCTTTACCCGGTATGGCATTTCCGTGCTCCATACCTAAGATACCCTTAAAACCTTTGCTATCGATGTATTTAAAGACATTCCGATAATTGATTTCACCGGTTCCAGGTTCTTTCCTTCCCGGATTATCCCCGATCTGGATATAGGCGATTTCATCCCAGCATCTCTCCATGTTGGTAATCAGATTTCCTTCATTTTTCTGCATATGGTAAATATCATAAAGAATTTTACACGAAGGGCTACGGACACCTTTGCAGATCAGATGGGTTTGGTCGGAATGGCGCAAGAATAGGTTAGGGGTATCGCTGAGTGGTTCAAGCACCATGATTAATCCATGGGGCTCCAGAATTTCAGCTCCCCGCCTGAGGGCTTCAATCACATTTCCGGTTTGTATTCCTATGGGAAGGGAACGTTCAAAATCACCGGGTGCTACGGTTGCCCATTTAGCATTAACCCGCTTGGCGACCTCAACAGCCTGACGGCAAGCATTTAAAAAGATGTCGATGTGTTCTTTTTTGCCTGCAGCTAATGTATTGGCACCATTTCCACCTTTATCGACCACAAATACACCCATGGTCATATTCAACTTGGCCAGGGTATTACCGATTTCTTCTTGGAGCGCTACAGGGCGCTTCATCAGCCCATTGTCTTCAATGCTTCTAAAACCTTGGTCATGCATGAATTTTATTTGGTCTATAAAACTGTCTCCTGCATGAGCGGCAAACATTCCGGCATGTGGTGCATAATCCAAATTGAATGGTTTCTCGGCTATATGCTTCGTCGAAAGGCCTTCAGCAAATGCTGTGCTACCAATACCCGTACCTAAACCTAACAAGACACTACTCTTAATGAATTCACTTCGTTTCATAATTTCTATGTTTTTTAATTTACTTAGACCACTTTAGTTACCCCCGGAATAGCGTGTGGATAGGTGCCATCGAAGTTTGGTAAAACTTTTGGCAATGCATCCCAAGCCAGCCGATCAGGCATCAAATTGATATCTGAATTGAGGGCTTCATCCCACTTAACAAGATTACCGGAGTAGGAAGCGTAACGACCCAATATGGCAGTCATTGTGCTTTTCGCAGCATTTTCTGCATCCGAAAACTTGAACTGACCGGCATTAATGGCTGCGAGTAATTCATCGTGTTCAGTCTGATATGGATTGGCATCGCCTTTCCCTTCGTAATTTACAAGAATCTTACCTTTATGATCCCAAATTTTACCAATATTACTTGAATCCAGGAACACCTTCCCCTTAGTTCCCTGGAAGGATTCATCCACCCTGTTTGCTCCACCGGTATAGTGACGGCATTGACTTGAAATCACGCTGCCATCGTCGTAAACAAATTCAACTGAGTGGCTATCGAATATTTCTCCATAATCTTTACCGGTTCTTAAGAATCGACCTCCTGCACCGTAAGCTGAAACCGGGTACTTGTTTTTTACCCAATTGGCTACATCAATGTTGTGGACATGCTGTTCAACAATATGATCCCCACATAGCCAGTTGAAATAATACCAATTTCGCATCTGATATTCCATTTCAGTTTGGTTAGGCTGGCGCGGATTTACCCAAACTCCACCGCTGTTCCAGTAAACTTGTCCGGCTGTAACCTCTCCTATACCTCCCTGATGTACCCTGTCTATAATTTCACGGTAGTTCTTTTGGTAATGTCGTTGAAGTCCAACTACCACATTCAATTTTTTTCGCTTTGCTTCCTCGGCAGTTGCCAATACACTACGAATTCCGGGTGAATCCGTGGCAACCGGTTTCTCCATAAATATTTGCTTGTTTTGCTTTACTGCCTCGGCAAAATGGGCGGGTCTGAATCCCGGAGGAGAACAAAGTAATACCACATCAGCATCTTGCATGGCTGCGATATAAGCATCAAAGCCAACAAACTTTTTATCATTTGGAACACTGATTTTTTCAGCTCCGAATTTGGTTAAGAGCGCCTGGTAGCTTTTATCCAGTTTATCCGGAAAAGCATCGGCCATGGCTACCAGCTTTAAGTTGAATTTAGTACTCAGTGCCTGAAATGCTGCTCCTGTTCCCCGATTGCCACAGCCAATCAGAGCGATTTTAATGATGTCAGAGCCACTGGCATAGGCTCCCGCCAATGGAAGTCCACTTAGTAATGCACCACCGGTCAGGATGGCTGAGGTTTTTATAAAATTCCTCCGGTGTTCAGTTTTAGAAATTTCCTTTTTCATGTTATGAATGATTTGAATTAAAAATCAGCTATAGGTTCTCGATTATAGTAAGCTTCAATTTCTTCCCTGGATGGGGGCACAAGCGGCCGAACCACGCGTATTCCAACAAAAGTACCGCCGGTCAACCACCAGTTACTCTTTGGAATTTGGGGATCGATTTGTTTCCATTCAGCTTGTGAGCCTCGTCGACTTGCAGAACGTAAATCGGTAGCAGGATCTTCATAGGATCCACCTCGTACAGAATTTGGGTATAAAGTTTCAAAAGGAATGACCGGATCCTGGGTAATTGTGCCTACAAATTTTGAATACGTGTCAGCTTTATATTGATCATAGGTCCATTCGGTGACATTTCCATGCATATCATACAGACCCCATGGGTTCGGTTTCTTTTCCCCAACCGGATGAGTTTTGTTCCCACTGTTTTCCTTAAACCAAGCGAATTCCACCAGTTTTGATCCCGCAGGGAAAGAATAGGCACCAGTTGTTTGGGCCCGACAGGCATATTCCCATTCCGCTTCGGTAGGCAGACGGTAAAATTTGCCTGTTCGTACATACAGCCATTTGCAGAATTGAATGGCAGCGTATTGAGTCATACCCATTGCAGGGAAACCTTCTTTACCCATGCCCCAGGTCATGTCAACATAAGGTTTGGTTGGACGTGTCAAGGCATCTACCTGCTGTTTTAGAGGTGTTTTGCTGCGACTAACCTCCTGATTCTTATAGACAAAAGGTTCAAAAAAATCCCAGGTTACTTCATGTTTGCCCATCCAAAAGGGACTGATTTTTACCTGGTGTTGCGGACCTTCATCGGGACGCCGGCCTGCTTCATTTACCGGACTACCCATGGTAAAATTTCCACCCGGAATAGAAATCATGTCAAATTTGAGTTCAGTTCCTTCTAAATTTTGGGTATAACTTTTAAAATCAGGCTCCTGAGCTAATGGGAGAAAAGGAAATAGAATTAAGCCAAGGAATGCGGATCTAAAATGAAGGATAAATGACCTCATGAATAATGTATGCGATTGAAAAATAAATATACTCAATTTTATTTTAAAAATTAAGGTTTGGAACATAATGAATTAAAAGAACTAGGGTGAAAAGGTAAAAATCTGTAATGCTTTGAACAAGCATTCATTTTTAGATACAATGTTTTAGGGAATATGAGCGTCATATGGCCAAAGTAGTATCTCTCCGTTAACTTTTTTCCGCCTTGGCTGGTGCGGTAGCGTGCAGCCTTTTCTAATTGATCATTAAAGCAAATCTTTTAAGTTTTTGATTTTCATCCACTTTGGTATCAATCAAAATGAATATATGTTGATATAAACTGTACCAAAACTGAAAAAACTGCGCACTTTTCTGTGCACTTTCTGCGCACTGCTTTCATATAAATATGATAAGTCAACAAAGGGCTTGATCAGCCCCATCTCAACAATAAAATTGTGATGCCCAGCGTCTATTAATATGCTTGGACCCACCTGTTTTTTATACTTAGGGCGCGAAATACTTGCATCAAATGAGCTGTCATTTAACATCTGTCCAAATGACAAAACACTCATCAAAAGTAGAAGAACAGTAATTGATAATCGCATTATAATTTATTTATTATCTAAGATAAGCTCTCAGAATATGTCTTTATGAAATTAAAATTTATTTATTCTGACTATCCATCTAAATGAAAAAGCCCCTTTAAACAGGGGCCCTTTGATAAATTATTTATTTATTAAAAGATTAACTATTTAACTGGCGCAGGTGGCAAATCCGAGCTAAACATATCTCTGAAGAACATCAGCTTTCCATCTACTCTCTTCCAAAGTATCAAGTACTTTCCGATGTCTATTTGACTACCATCTTTCGCATTTAAAACAAAGGTTCCTTCCTCTGTTACATAGTTTTCATCGCCCCAAACATCGGTTGTAGTCAATTTCGCTGAGGCAATTCCGGCAGTTAAAAGTTTTGAAAGTTCACTGGTTAATGCTTCTTTCCCTATAATTGAAGGTGCATTGGGGTGCATCCATTTTGCATCAGGAGCATATAAATTTGCTATTGCTCCAGCATCTGAATTGCTTACTGCAGTTTCAAATTGTTTATTCATTTCAGCAATTTCTTTTTTTGCATCTTCTAGATTGAATGCTGATTTTATTTCGCTACTGTTGTTGCAGGCAAACAAACTTGCTGTTACCAGGAGAGTAAATAGAACTTTTTTCATTGGTTAAATTTTTTGATGTAGAATGAATATATGAATAAATCATTAAGGATGAAATAAATTCAAATTCCAATATAAAAATAATAAACCCTTTTCTGACCCCCTCTCCTCACTTATCTTATAACATGGATAAGTTAGACGAGAAAATTTCAGGGAACCCCAAAAAACTGTGCACCTTTCTGTGCACCCTAAATAAAAAACCCATGTAAGATATTAATCTACAAGGGTTTATCGTTTTTTGAAGTGGTGTGGGGCGTGCAGCCTTTTCTAATTGATCATTGAAGCAAATCTTTCAACTTTTTGATTTTCATCCACTTTGGCATCAATCAAAATGAATATAAGTTGATATAAACTGTACCAAAACTGAAAAAACTGCGCACTTTTCTGTACACAATTTAAAATAAATAATTATATCTTGAATAGACTGAAAATAAAATAATCAAAGTGCTAAGTAAAATTTTAAATTTTATCATTGATAATTAATAATGCTATGCTAAAAAGAATTATCCCCTTTATATCATTATTATTTGCAATATATTATTCAATTGCACAAGATGCACAATCTACCACACTTGCAGATGCCGTGAGTTATGATATACCGTCAAAAATTATCAACACCCCTATTCGTATTTCTATCTCTCTACCTATGGGATATAATAAGAATTCTCTTAAAAAATATCCTGTTCTATATGTTCTAGATGCTTTCTACAGCTTCCCCATCATGCATGAGCTTCACAAAATGATGGCTGGTGAGATTGAACCAGTGATTATTGTAGGGATTGGGGATGATAGAATTTCATTGCAAGAGTGGTTAATTACAAGATATCCAATACTAACGCATGACAAGGATGCATATGAAGATTCCTACCATTCGAATAATATGAAGGTGAATTTAGTTTCTGGGAATGGTGAAAATTATTATAATGCCATAAAAAAAGAGGTTATCCCTTTTATTGAAGCAAATTATTCAACAAACGCTGACCGTGGAATGGTAGGTCACTCTTTGAGTGGGTTATTCACAAGCCACGTATTATTTAAGGACAATGGATATTTTACTCGCTTTGGTATAAACAGCGCAGCACTATTTATTAATAACGATGAACCTTTTAAATTGGAAAAGGAATTCTTTGAAAGTAAAAAACAGTTAACTGGTAAAGTGTTTATATCAGCAGCTGGACTAGAGGGAGATAAAATCTTTGTAAACAGAGCAAACAGATTATCAAATATTCTAAAAAGTAGAAATTATAATTCCTTAAAAGTAGACTCTTATATTTTCCCAGACGAAAGCCATGTTTCAGTAGTTGGCGC